>JAUMZC010000084.1 GCA_030528295.1 Corynebacterium sp. | reverse complement strand
CAACCCAGCAACGCACCAACCCAGCAACCCATCAAGATTAGGTTATTCTTAGAACAAAACAACTTGTACGGCCTACAACACTTGAGGATCCTTATGCCGGAGCACTATCGTCCAAGTTTTCACCTGACACCACCGATTGGGCGGCTCAATGACCCAAACGGGCTGTACTTTGAGGATGGCGTGTTGCACGCTTACTTTCAGCATGATCCGCAATGGCCACTCGCCCGGAAACGCACCGGTTGGGGTCACGCGAAAACCCGAATTGTCCAGGGAGAACCGGAGCAGTGGGAACACCTTCCGGACGCGCTGTACCCGGCGGTGGATTATGATTCTCATGGTTGTTATTCGGGTAGCGCCGTGCTTGTGGATGGACACCTGGAGCTGTTTTATACGGGCAACGCGAAACCTGATGGGAATCGGCGCGCCACGCAGAATCTCGTCCACGTTACAGACAGGAAGGCCCCGCACGGTGGCGCACATCTGAGAGATGCCAGAAATCCACTCATTGATGGACCCGCCCCAGGCTATACCGCCCATTATCGGGACCCGCAGATCCTGTTTCGTGATGGCCAGTGGTTGATGTTGCTGGGGGCACAGCGCGTTGACGGCACAGGCGCGGTGGTTTTGTACCACTCTCCCGACCGCCGCCAGTGGTCTTTTGAAGGGGAAATAACTTTCGATTGCTCGGACGCATGTGCGGGCGATGCACCGGATATGATTCCCGGCGGTTACATGTGGGAATGTCCGAATTTGATCCGGCTGCGTGATGAGGCAACCAACACAGAAAAAGACGTGCTGATCATCCTTCCGCAGGGCCTCGAGCAAATCGAACATCATTACGCAAATAACCATCAGTGTGGGTACCTGGTTGGCCAACTGGCAGGAACAAACTTCCACGTTGAGCGCGGATTTACCGAACTAGATTACGGTACCGAATTTTATGCCCCGCAGGTCGTGCACAACGCTCCCGAGCCGTGGTTAATGGGCTGGATGGGGCTTCCGGACCAGGATGACCAGCCCTCAAAGGCAGATGGTTGGGTTCACGCATTGACGGTGGTGCGTCGCCTACGCCTGGTCGATGGTGTGTTGCTGCAGCAACCGCGGGCGTCGACAAGCAAACTGGAGGTTCGGCGCGGCACAACGCTGCAGCTTATCGACGCCGCGGGGGCCGAAATTGCCCGGTTTACCATCGGTGATTCCTGGGTAGAGCTGGACCGCAGCGGCCAGGAGTACCACGAAGGCGGTGACGTTCGGCGCGGGCCGCTACATACCCAAGACGAGGTGTTTGACGCCGAAATTATCGTGGACGGTTCTTGTGTGGAGGCATTTTTTGACAAAGGCAACACCGTTATGTCCGTTCGGACATTCAGTAACCACAAATTCAGTCATATTTTGGTGATGTAAATAACATATAAAGCCCTTTCGGACATAGATCACTTCCGATAATGTGGTTTTTACCAACACAAATCAACATTGGAGGACGCAGTGAACCACGCAGACGTCGCCCGCAGGATGCTCGAGTCTCTCGGCGGCGAAACAAACATTAAGGCGGCGGCGCACTGCGCCACCCGCATGCGGCTCGTGATTGATGATGAAGCGCTCATTAATCAGCAAGCACTGGATGACGATCCAGATCTCAAAGGCACGTTCTCCGCCGGCGGCATGTATCAAATCATCGTCGGCCCTGGCGACGTCGACTTGGTCTACGACGAATTCATCAAGCTGACCGGCAATAAAACGGTCAGCACCGAAGAACTCAAGGATGTGGCCGCGCAAACCGGCAACCCGGTAAGCCGCGCCATCAAAGTGCTTGCAGATATCTTCGTGCCGCTCATCCCCATCCTGGTGGGTGGCGGTCTGCTCATGGCCCTAAACAACATTCTCACCGCAGAAAATCTCTTTGGCCCGCAGCCACTGATCGAGCAATTCCCGGCGATCGCGGACTTTGCCGCCATGATCAATCTGCTGGCAGCAGCCCCCTTCGCATTCCTTCCGGTGTTGGTCGGCTTCACCGCCACCAAACGCTTCGGCGGCAACGAATACCTCGGGGCCGGTATCGCCATGGCCATGGTATTCCCCAGTCTGGTCAACGGCTACGAAGTTGCGGAAACCATCGCCGAAGGCAAGATGGAATACTGGAATCTCTTCGGCCTCGACGTAGCGCAAGCCGGCTACCAAGGCACCGTGCTGCCAGTGCTCTTGGTTTCCTGGATCCTCGCGCAGGTGGAAAAATTCCTGCACAAACGCCTGTCCGGCACAGTCGACTTCCTGGCCACCCCGGTGCTCACGCTGCTCATCACAGGTTTTGCCACCTTTATCGCGGTTGGCCCCGCGATGCGTTGGCTGGGTGACACCCTGGCCCACGGCCTCCAGGGACTCTACGACATGGCCGGACCAGTCGGCGGTTTCCTGTTCGGCCTTGTGTACTCACTGATCGTGATCACCGGCCTGCACCAATCCTTCCCGCCGATTGAGCTCCAGCTATTCGCCGTGGGCGGCTCGTTTATCTTCGCCACCGCATCCGTGGCTAATGTTGCCCAAGGTGCTGCCACGCTCGCTGTTGGTCTGACCACCCGCGACGAAAAACTCCGCGGTTTAGCTATGGCTTCCGGTCTTTCGGCGTGCTTTGGCATCACCGAACCAGCCATCTTCGGCGTGAACCTCAGGTTGCGCTGGCCGTTCTACATCGGCATGGGTGTGGCGGCTATCACCGGTTCGATGATTGCCATTTTCAAGGTCAAGGCCGTGGCGCTGGGCGCCGCCGGGTTTATCGGTTTTGTATCCATCAAAGCCAGCGACATCCCACTGTTCTTGGTATGTGTGGCAACCTCCTTTGTCCTCTCATTCACTGCCGCCTATAGCTATGCGTTGTACTTACGCCGCAAACAACCCGTGGCGGCTGCCGCCAAACCAGAGCCGTTTGTGCCGGAACCGGCGCATCAAAATCCCGAACGCTTGTCCAGTCCGCTCACTGGTGAAATGATCCCGCTCACCAATGTGTCTGACCCAATGTTCGCTGGTGGAAAACTCGGTCCAGGATTCGCCGTGATCCCCACCGAAGGCGTCCTCCGCGCCCCGGCAAACGGGAAGGTGAAGGTCGCGTTCCCTACTGGGCATGCCGTGGCAATCACCACTGATGAAGGCGTGGAAGTGCTCATGCATATCGGGTTTGACACCGTCAAACTGGAGGGCAAGGGTTTTGATATGAAGGTACACAAGGGTGACCGAGTCACCGAAGGCGATGTGCTGGTGGAATTTGATATTGACGCCATTGTCGCCGCGGGCCTCGAACCAACCACCCCGGTAGTTATTTCGAATCATCGTAAGCGTGGCCGCGTGGACACAGATGCCGCTCCCGGACCGATTTCTGCCGGCGAGCACGTGGCCACCGTACACCCGAAAGAACTCGCCCACACGAACTAATCGTGCACGACTCCCCGAGGATGTCTATCCTCGGGGGCATGGATGATGTGCACAGACTTCCCGCACCCGACATCAACGTAGCCGCACTCGATCATGTGTGCTGCCAGACGCCCACGGCCGCGGAAGTAAAGGATTAGACAATGTCACACGCGACGCACCATCCGGAACTTCACGCAACGGCCGAGCAGGGCATTCTTAACGCTCCTGCCGGGATTTTACGGGGCACGGATTCCTGGCACATCTTCCACCAATATCAACCCACTGTTGAAACCTCCCCGCGCTGGGCACACCAGGTTTCCCCCGCCGCCCCATACGATTGGGTGATTTGCGACGACGTGCTCGCCCCCACGGGCAGTGAAACGCAACTCCGCGCCGGTTCAGTGACGAACGATGGCGATACTGCGGATCTGTTTTTCACCTCGGTCACTGACTCGGGCACCAGTATCCACGTTGCAAAGATCGATAATCTTGCCGAAACCTTGGCGGAAGTATCCGACGATGCCCTCCACTTGGACGAACATGTGATCCGCTGCGGTGAAGTTTTGGGGAATCGGGATAGCTACACTGACTTCCGCTCCCCCTGTGTAGTGCCCAAAGACGAGGGCTGGCTCATGCTCGCTGTTACAGGCGATGGCGAGCACCCGACGTTGGTAATCGCGGAATCCACCGACCGCCGGGATTGGGATGTACTCGGACCGCTCACGTTTGCTGGCACCACCAACATCGAGCAAGAGCAGCGCCTGGTAGCACCGCGCATTATTCGCCTGCGCGACGAACTTTCCGAAAATCCCGAAGAGGTGTTTGACATCCTGATTGTCACCCTGGAGCGCGACGGCGTAGACCACTCCGGGTATCTGGTGGGCAAACTCGACGCCACGGTGTTTACCGTGCACACGCCCTTCCAGCAGCTTGATTTTGGGCACGATTTCACCCGCCCACGAAACACCAACACCATTGACCGCACAACGTATGGCCGGGCTGCGCTGTTTGGACTGATGAATGGGATTGGCCGTTACGACGACCCGACCACACATCCGAGCCTCGCAACGGAGGGATGGGCAAATTGCCTCACTGTCCCCCGCCTCACCACGCTTGAGGGTGGGATGTTGTTCCAAACCCCCGCGTTCGGGCTCCCGCGCGCAGTGACTGAAAGTGATCGTGCCCGCATGTGGACCGGCCTGTTTGAGGCAAATGACGGCCAGGTGACGGTGACGCTCCGGAATTCCGACGGTAGTGTTGCCGCCGTAATCCGCCACTCAGGGGATCAGCTCACGCTTGATCGCTCAATGAACCCGTATCATCTTGATTCGCCTCTTGCCCAGGCGGACTTAATCGCTGCGGATACCGACGCCCTGACCATCCTTGTCGACGGCTCGACCGTTGAGGTATTCGCTGACGGCGGCGTGGCTACCATGGCAAGTCGTGTCTATTTCAGCGACGTATGCGCCGACCTTGAAGTGGTAGCAAGTGATGGCGCTGAACTACAACAATGCTACGAGGTCAAAGGCACGAAACTCTAGCCAACTCGGCTTAGCTTTTCCTGGTCAACCGGGTAATCACCGCACGAGCTGTGACTTCCATTTGTTTTGGCAACGCGGCAATGCGTTCTGCTAATACATCAGGATGGATGTGACGCGCAGACGGGCTCATGCCGATTTGATGTGCGATTGATTCCTGATCAAGTGTCATCCGGAATTGCACGGTTTCTGGCTCGCCAATAGGCACCAAATGACCGGCCGCTTGTTCAATCATTCGATCAACTTTTCCACGCTCCACGTCGATGATGCCCAGCGGTTCCCTGAGTTCGGCGAGGTGGCCCGCGTCGTCGGTAAGCACAATCACTTGCCCGCCGGGTTTGAGCACACGAGCGAACTCCGCAGCATTACGTGGGGCAAACACAACCGTAATCACATCTATCGACGCCTCGCGCAACGGCAAACGTGCCCAAGCATCAGCAACCACAGCTCCCGCACGTGGATGGCAATGCGCCAAGTGCTCAGCCGCAGGTACTGAAACATCGATTCCAATGCCGCGCGACCCTGCTACATCGTCGAGCGTATGTGCCAAATAATAGCCCGTGCCTGCCCCTACTTCACAGATCACGGGACGCTCATGATCGGCAAGCTGCGATTCATCAAGAGCATAATGCACATGATTCGAAACTGCTTCCACAAACGGACCATAGTGGCCGCGGGACAAAAACAGTTCGCGCGCCTGAATCATCGCCGCATCGTCGCCGGTATATCGCAGCCCGGAGCCGCCCGCCAGCGTAACGTAACCAGCCTCAGCGATTGGGTAACTGTTACCCGACGCCGATTGCAATGCACCGTCACACAATGTTAGGGCCGTACCATCAACCGGATCAGCGAGGACATCAACGACATCAATCAGCATATGCAAGCTCCTTTGAGGTAGTACTAGCCGTACAGGTGTGTAGTCCAAGTCCCAAAACTAGCAGGCACCTCGAACATAGGGCGTGAAAAATACCCCATCCAATACGTGCGGGGTATTTTTACAGAAAAATTAGGAAAGGCTATTCCGAAAGGCTACTTCGCAGCCTCAAGAAGAAGCGCACCAAGCTCCGCCGCTTCCTCCTTATTGAGCTCGACCACAAGACGCCCACCACCATCAGTGGGGATCCTCATGACGATCTTCCGACCTTCTTCAGCCGCTTCCATCGGGCCGTTTCCGGTCCTAGGCTTCATCGCTGCCATCGGTGACCCAACTCCAAACATACTCAGGTAATTAATTGGTTTCTTCCAAGTCTAACCTTTTTGTGCCCTGTTGTTTTAGCAAGTAAGCAATAACATCATCAACTTGGTCTTGAGAATAACCTCTGAAGACAGTTTCAAAACGCATTGCATCGATATCACCCCGATCAATCGCGTCACGATTATGCGATCGAATATCCTCTTTTGCTGGCAGCGGTGGAAGCGATTCTCCCCTCCCAAACAATGCCGAAAACACAAAGGTCAGAATAATAATTACAACAAGCACTCCAACCGAGTACAACAACCAAAGCAGCATAAGGTTCCTAACGCGTATGGGTGGAAACGATATAATTCACAGCTTCATCAACAGAATCTGTAAGCACAAAAAGATCTCTGTCTTCAGGGAATATCATCCCTTCACCGACAAGATGCTGCTCAATCCAATCGACGAGTGGTGACCAAAACTCCGCCCCTATGAGGACAATGGGGTAGTTGGTAACTTTGCCAGTTTGCACCATGCACAAGGCCTCGAACAATTCATCGAGAGTGCCGAAGCCGCCTGGCAAGCACACAAATGCCTGAGAATACTTCAGGAACATTGTCTTGCGCACAAAGAAATAACGGAAGTTGAGACCCAGATCTATCCAGTCATTGAGATTTTGCTCATGCGGCAATTCGATGCCTAAACCTACTGACAATCCATCGGCTTCCACAGCGCCCCTATTTGGCGCCTCCATTAAACCAGGACCACCGCCTGTGATCACCGCATAGCCGGCTGCAACAAGTTTGCGCCCCAATTCCACACCCTGCTCATAGTATGGGTGCCCTTCTTTAATTCGAGCCGAGCCAAACACAGTGACTGCTTGCGGCATTTCTGCCAAGGCACCGAAACCATTGACAAATTCACTTTGAATACGCAATACACGCCACGGATCCGTGTGCAACCAGTCCGATTCATGTGTGCCATCTAAAAGCCGCTGATCTGTGGTCGTTTCCTCAGGCTTGGTTGAAAGCACTGGACCTCGCATATGGCGTTGACGCCGTTTAATCATCATGGTTGTTCCTATCAAATACTGAAAGTGTTTAGGTCGTTAAATAACGGTGAAGAGTTTCCGAAACCTCCGTGATCATGCTGACCGGGCATTGTTCGTCCCGCTTGTGACAAAACGCCGGATCACCAGGGCCGAAGTTTACGGCTGGGATGCCGAGCGCGGAGAACCTGGACACATCGGTCCATCCATACTTTGCCCGAAACTTTCCACCAGTAGCAGCAACGAGTTCAGCGGCTGCCGGTTGATGTAATCCGGGCAAAGCGCCAGCCACCGCATCATCAACGTGATACGTGACGCCCTCCGGAAGATCAAGCACCTCTAGCATATGTGCCAATGCTGCATCGATGGTACGTGACGGCGAAAACCTAAAGTTCACATAAAGCCATGCCTCATCAGGAATCGTGTTGGTGGCCACCCCAGATTCACAATGCACGATATTGAGGCCTTCCCGGTAACGGCACCCATCGATGGTCTCTTCTTGCGCTTCGTATGCTGCAATACGGGAAATCACAGGCGCGAGTTTATGCATGGCGTTGTCCCCCATCCAGGCGCGCGCCGAATGCGCGCGAACACCAGTGGCAGTAATTTTCAGCCGAATACTTCCTTGACAACCTGCTTCAATAATTCCGCCTGATGGCTCCCCAAGAATGGCAACATCCCCCTCAAGCCACTCAGGATGGGCCTCAGCGATATGTCCTAAACCATTGAATTCTTCGGATACTTCTTCAGCTTCATAACACACGAGTGTCAGGTCACGCGTGAGTTCCGGCGACTGTGAAAGTTGGGCGAACGCATGGAGGAATACCGCATCTCCGCTTTTCATATCAACGGTCCCACAACCGAACAAGATTTCGCCCTCGCGGCGCGATGGAACGTTGTCGGCTATAGGTACGGTATCGAGATGGCCCGCCAAAATAACGCGGCTTGCAAATCCCCTGTTCGTACGGGCTAACACATTGTTATTGAAACGCATTACCTCTACGCCGGGAAGTGCCCGCAGTGCGCTTTCCACGGCGTCGGCAAGCGGACCTTCGTGGTGTGATGGGCTGGGGATATCTACCAGCGCTGCAGTGAGTTCCACGGGGTCAACTGAAAGATCTAAAAAATTCACATACCTAACTCTAGCCACCTAATCGCCGGTACTGTCTACTAGGCACAGTACGATAAAGGTATGACGATTCAGGGTTTGCAAGGTATGGGTGCACACGCCGTTGGTATTGCGAATATCGCCATGGACGGGACCGTTTTGGATACGTGGTTTCCCCACCCTGAACTCACCTCTGGTGTTGAGCACACCCAAACTACGCGGCTAGGGGCCCAAGACCTCTCGCCGAAAATGCTCTCATTAGTCAAACTGGACGAAGACCGAATGGTCGAACAGGTTGCCGTAAAAACCTCAATTGCCTCACTGGCAAAGCCACCAGTTGATGCCCACGATGCTTACCTCAGACTCCATCTGCTGTCCCACCGGCTTGTCCGGCCCCATGAAATCAACATGGATGGCATTATGGATCGGCTTGCCACTGTGGTGTGGACCAACAAGGGTCCCTGCCTCCCCGACAACTTCGAATTCGTTCGCACATCATTGCGATCACGCGGACTGATTCACGTCTACGGTATCGACCGTCTTCCCCGCATGGTCGACTACGTAGTGCCCACCGGCGTGCACATCGCAGAAGCAGAGCGTGTACGGCTCGGCGCCTACCTTTCGCCTGGAACATCCGTCATGCGAGAAGGTTTTGTATCGTTTAACTCGGGCACCCTGGGACCTGCAAAAGTTGAGGGTCGGCTCTCATCTGGTGTGGTCCTCGGCGAAGGTACAAAAGTCGGCCTTTCCGCCACCATCATGTGCGAGCGCACCCCCGATCGGGGGCGTATTCCATTGATCATCGGAGAGCGCTGCTCATTTGGCGTTAGCTCTGGTGTAATCGGCATTTCATTGGGCGATAACTGTCATGTTGGCAATAACGTGATTATCGAACCCACAACCTTGTTGTACTTCGCTCAGCAGGATGAACTAGCTCCTGCGGCAAATATCGCGGGGCAGAGCAATTGGCGGTTAGGCCTTGAACCATACCGGCACGAGATTGTTGCACGGCGCATCTCCGCCCATTCTTAACCCACCTATACCCTTGCCCTCGTGTGCCGTTTTTCATTCAGGCGATCGATGAATCGCCCGCGCATTCGGGGGTGATGAAGAAATTCTTGGGGATCCATAACAAAGTTTCAGACAATTCAATATAGGGAATTCCCCAAGACAAACGTCGATACCCCAGACACAAAATTAGGCTCAGGCCTAAAAACACTCCACCTCACCATGATGGTCCTTGGAACTGCCAGTCTCGCTGGACTCTTCCTGGGTACAGGTGTGGGCATTCGTGCCGCCGGCCCCTCGGTGCTCCTCGCTTATATGCTGGCCGGAGCCGTAATCGTGTGCATTATGCAAATGCTTGGCGAAATGGCCGCCGCGCGACCAGCCTCCGGTTCGTTCTCAACCTACGCAGAAATGGCCTTTGGCCGCTGGGCTGGGTTCTCTCTTGGCTGGTTATACTGGTTTATGCTCACCATGGTGCTCGGTGCTGAAATGACCGGCGCAGCAGCATTCATGGGCGAATGGTTTGGGGTGGAACCCTGGATTCCGGCATTGATTTGCGTAGCGTTCTTTGCGGCAGTAAATCTCGCACAAGTTGGCGGCTTCGGAGAATTCGAATTCTGGTTCGCTTTTATCAAGGTCGCTGTCATTGTTGTGTTCTTGGTCATTGGCACTCTCCTCATTTTCGGCTTGCTCCCCGGTTCCGAGTATGTGGGTACCGCGAACTTCCTTGGCGAGGCCGGGTTTATGCCTAACGGACTTTCCGGCTGGGCGGCTGGTTTGTTGGCCGTTGCGTTCGCGTTCGGCGGCATCGAAATTGTCACCATCGCCGCCGCTGAATCTTCAGACCCGAAGAATGCTATTGCCACCGCTGTGCGCTCTGTGATTTGGCGTATTTCGGTGTTCTATCTCGGCGCCGTGCTCATTATTACGTTCCTGCTGCCGTATGCGCAGATCGACGGCGCGAAGTCGGCCGCCGAATCACCGTTTACGATCATCCTGGCTAAGGCAAATATTCCGGGCATTGTGGGCATTATGGAAGCCGTCATCGTGCTGGCATTGCTTTCTGCGTTTAACGCACAGATTTACGCCACCTCCCGCCTGTGCTACTCGCTCGCACAGCGTGGCGACGCCCCGGCAATCTTCGCAACCACAAATAGCCAAGGTGTTCCAATCAACGCTGTGTTGCTCTCGATGGTGTTTGCCTTCGCATCTGTCGGCCTGCAGTACTGGAACCCAGAAGGATTGCTCACATTCCTACTCAACGCAGTCGGCGGCTGCTTAGTTGTGATGTGGATCATGATTGGCTTGAGCTATATCAAGCTGCGCCCCGAACTGGCTAAGGAATCGAACGTGTCGGTGCGCATGTGGGGGTGGCCGTGGCTACCGTGGCTCACTGTTGCCAGCTTGATCGGCCTGACACTGCTCATGCTTGCCGACGAAGGTTCACGCAGCCAAATCACCTCCGTATCCGTGATCTGCGTTGTGCTGGTGGTGCTTTCGCTGATACCGCGGCGTCGAAACGCAAGTGCTCACGACGAGTTGGTGCACACACAAAAAGACGTGCGGTAATTTATTACCCATGACTTCAGCTACTGCCATTGGACTGGCAACATACGCACACGACGGCAGCGTCCTCGACTGTTGGTTCCCACAACCTGCACTCGGCGAGGACGTTGCCGAAACCGGCACCACAAAAATCGAACCCACAGACGAGCACACCACACTCAGCGCCCTCACCGGCACAGATGAACTCCGCAACACCACGCGCGTACTCATCCGCACAAGCATTTCATCGCTTGCCGACGCCCCGGTCGACGCTCACGACGCGTACCTGCGGCTCCATCTTCTCTCCCACCGCCTTATCAAGCCACATGGCGCCAATCTCGATGGCGTATTCGGCCTCCTCAACAATGTGGTGTGGACCAACCACGGCCCTTGCGCCGTCCAGGGATTCGAACTCACTCGCGCCGCCCTCCAAACCCGTGGCCCGGTAACCGTCTATTCCATTGATAAATTCCCACGCATGGTGGACTACGTCACCCCCACCGGCGTACGCATTGGCGACGCCGACCGCGTCCGACTCGGCGCCCACCTCGCCGAAGGCACCACCGTCATGCACGAGGGTTTCGTGAACTTCAACGCAGGCACCCTCGGGTCCTCTATGGTCGAAGGCCGCATCTCTGGCGGTGTCGTTGTTGACGACGGCTCCGACGTTGGCGGAGGCGCATCCATCATGGGCACCCTCTCTGGTGGCG
>JAUMZC010000083.1 GCA_030528295.1 Corynebacterium sp. | reverse complement strand
GTCCGGCGTCGCTTTTTACACCAATTGTGCACTACATGGTGTAAAAAGCGACACTACATATACATGTATTAACATCTCTGGCGTGCCGACCCGTTCTTTGGTATGTCAAACCCACTGCGCAACGCGCTACGCAACCTCGCACCCCTCGCTGCACGTTCCAAAGTAAATTCATCACGGTCTGTGCCATCGATCGCCAGCAGCTCAAAACGACCAACCCAAAACAACCACAGCGTCACACGCTGTATGCGCTAGGGAATGGGTCAACTGAACCAGTAACCGAACTTACTTTCCCCAGTCAATGGCGCAGCTCCGCACAAATTGGAGCATTCCTTGAACTTGCTGCGCTAGGGCGCGTGTGTCTTGCGCCGTTTCGTATTTCTGCCGCAGTTCTTCGAGCTCCGCGACCGAGTGTTCAGCGTTTGAAAAATGGAACACGGTTTCGTCACTTCGATTCGGATAGACGGTGATGAGTCCTGCTGTTACGGCGGCGCAGTTGTGGATTGCTAAATAGTGGTTTTGTTTGGTCACTTGCCCATGTCCGGATATTGTCACATCACCGCTGATTAAGGCGTTATTCCACACCCGGGCGCAACCCATTATCCGTGGCCCATCCAGATCCGCATTTCCAAAAACCCGTGCGGATTCACCGATGGTCGTGAATCCATACACCTTCACCGCCCCAAACACATGCGCGCGACCAGTCACAATAGCGTCGCCAAACACGCGTGCTTTTCCTTGAACACACGCACGACCTCGTACTTGCGCGTTCTCGCCAATGACTGCCTCACCACGTACGGTCGCCCCGCCAGCAATGACCGCGTGGTCGCGCGCCGTCGCATAGCCTTTCATTAATGCGGAGTCCCGCAAGCTGGCGTCGTCGTGGAGTTCTGCCTCGCCGCCTAGCCAGGCATTACTGGCAATCCGTGGTTCACCGTTTGTGGTGTGGGTTGAGGCAACCCACCCGCCTAAATCACCTTTGCGGACTCGATGAAATGGAATATCCCGCAGCGCACGGATGCGTCGTAAGTTTCCTTTTTGCTGCTGGGTGAGTTCAAAACTGATGTCCATGGTTGTTGTTTGTCCGCCTTGTGTTCCACGATGGTTGGTCAGAGGTGCCACTTTTAGAATGTACTGTGCTACCGTGTGCTTTTCGACGTCCTGCTCAGCCCACTGCTGCTGCCACACGGTGTCGTGAGTGCCACAATTCTCGGGGGCATCGGCTTGTGGGGCGTGCCGTCGAATTCAGGTACACGAAGTTCCTGAAAACTGATTCTGGCCTGCGATCTCAACACCCTTACAATTATCGAAAATATTTACCAAAAGTATTGGTAAATTAAATTCCTCTCATTTCTTCGGGTTTTGATCCGTATCCTTCGTATTTTTCCCACCTACACTGGACTATGTGAATAGGAGGAAGGACGATCTCGTCGAGCTGCCTGGCCTGGGCCAGTTTCGGCGCAGTGAGCTCTTCGGCACGGGTAAGCCTGTTTATATTGGTGAGATTATGACCACACTAGGCCCGTGCTACACGGTATTCCAAGATTGGCAGCGTTTTCTAGACACGGAATCCCTCATTGCGTTGATCCCTCGGGCACAGTTGGCGGCTCAGCAAATGGAAGCTTTAAAGCTGCGAGCTACGGAAGCGGTCATCAGTATCTTTGCGGATAGTGACTCAGCTCCCGTAAATCCGGATGAATTCGATGCCTCCCTTGAATTTTCCAGCGAGACAATTATTGTGCACATGATTGATTTACTGGGCAGGTTCGAAGAAGGGTACTGGCCAGCGGTGCATTTTAACTCCCACTTTGAAGTCATTAACGTAAGTCTTGAATGCTAATGTCCATGCATATTGAGGTAGTTTTCGGAGACATCACTACGCACAATGTGAACGCGATAGTGAATGCTGCCAACACGTCATTGCTAGGCGGCGGGGGAGTCGATGGGGCGATTCACAAACAGGCTGGCCCTGACTTGCTGGCTGAATGTCGGGAGATTCGTGCTCGTCAAGGCGGCTGCAAGGTAGGGGAGGCGGTGGTTACCGCTGGCTATCGTCTTCCTGCTCGGCATGTGATCCATACCGTTGGGCCAACGTGGATGGGCGGCACGAACAATGAGGAAGCGCTGCTAGCGAGCTGTTATACCAATTGTCTCCGCCTTGCGGAGGAGCTCGGGTTGGAAAGTGTTGCGTTTCCCAATGTTTCGACAGGTGTCTACCGTTTTCCCAAAGATCGGGCTGCAGCTATAGCTATCGAAACTGTTCGGAATTTTCCAGCGGAGTCAATCAATAACGTCTTGTTCGTGTGTTTTGATCGCGAAAACTATCAGCTATATACACAGGCATTGTCCTGACCACTAGTCGTTCGCTCGCTGCCAAAACTCTTCTAATTCCACTGCCAGTGGTTCCGCAACTTCCATGGGGAGCGAGTGGGTGGTGTTTTCCCAGATTTTTATTTGGGCTTGCGGCACAAGACTTCGCGCAGTTTCCGCGCCCTGAGTTCCACCCGCCAGTGAATATCCACCAGCAATGGCGATATACACGGGCATTGTGAGCGCGCGAGCTTCCTCCTCGGTGAGCGGCCGCGGCGTCGGCAATGACGAGGAGTATTCCTTGGAACCAACATCAATCATGCGTGCCACCGCGGTATCGGCAGAATATTCTGTCCCCGAGATTTTGCCCAACGCATATTCACGTGATGATTGTGGAAGACCAGGCAGCTGGGTTACAGAGGCCCACAGGAACACACTCAACGGCGGATATTCCAACACAAACGCGGGCTCCAGCAAGGTAAGTGAACGCACATCGTTGGGGTAGTGGCGTGCGTAGGTTGCTGCCGTACTCCCACCAAAAGAATGACCAACAATGTGTGCGCCGTCGGCGGCCAATTCCTCTAATGCTTGATGTACCCACTGGGCTTGCTGGGCTGGCGAAACGATCGGTACGCGTTGCGTTGAGAGCCCAGCATCACCAATCGCATCGAGAGCAATGATTCGACGCTGCTTCATAAAATCGCGCAGGTTTTCGCTCCACATTGGTGCGCCGGATGCACGTCCTGGAAGCAGCACTACTGGAACGGTGTGTTCGGTGTTTTCTGTGTACCACTCGTATGCGCGAACGGTACCAAAATCGGTAGATACATCGATGGTCCGCTGCGGCGTAGGCATTTCCGCAAGTGCCGCATCATATTCACGACGGTAGCGTTCGAATCCTTCAGCGCTTCGGAACCTTCCCACGGTAGGTTCGTTTCGAAACATTCCAAACGCCCCAATCACGGCAAATACCGCTACGAGTACAACAAGCAAGACACGTAACCAACTTCGAAAACGTTGCTTTCGTGACCCAGCAATTGTGCTCATAGTTTCATCGTAACAGCGGTTCAACTGACCGGCGGGCGGCATGCTGTTGCAAGAACGTCACCCAAAATAGGTAATCTTGACGGCGTGCCACTACTCATTGCTATCCCGTACATTGTTATTGAAATGCTCGCGTTTTGGGGCATTGCCACCTGGCTTGGCGTCGGTTGGGCGCTCGTGCTGCTCGCCGTTTGTTTTTTCGCTGGTTTGTTCCTTGCGGCATTTGAGATGCGCCGAATTTCCGCTGCGGCGACAAAGGGGCGGACAACCCCTGGGAAATTGGCTGGCGATTATGGCTTGCTGGCAGCGGGTTCAGTGCTTGTTGCATTACCAGGTTTTGTTACCACGCTTGTTGGATTGCTGTTTATCCTGCCGCCAACCCGTGCGGTAGCCAGGAAATTGTTAGCGAAAAAACTGCGGGCACGCATCGAAGAAATGGGCGTCCGGAGCTTTGTTGCTACGAGTAGATACAGCAACACCTACGGCTCATTTATTGATGCTGACGCGCCTGCACCGCAACAGAACAACCCCACGGATCAAGAGATCCAAGTATGGGCGGATAAGGCTCGCCCAGAGGATTTCAAGTGATCTTGAAGTTGCTGCTCTCCGCAGCATCAGGGATCTTGGTGTATACCTCGACTCAGCCAATCGGCTGGTGGCCCGCAGGGATCGTGGGCATGGGGTTGTTGTATTTTGTGCTGCGTGAAGTCCACACGAAGCGGCAAGGCGCCTTGCTTGGTTGGGTTCATGGTTTGGCGTTGTATTTGCTGTTGTTGCCGTGGATTGGCGAATTCGTTGGCCCATTACCGTATATTGCGCTGGCGATTACCGAGTCACTGTATTCGATTCTCCTAGGCGCGGTTGGTGTACTCATCGTTCGATGGCCCCGCAGCGGTCCGGTGGCATTCGCATTATGGTTTGTTGCGGTGGAATGGCTGCGTAGTTCTTGGCCGTTCGGGGGGTTTGCCTGGGGCCGCATCGCGTGGGGACAAATCGGGGGAACATTGCAATGGTTCGCTCCGGTGGGCGGCCCTGCGTTGGTTTCCGCGATGGTTGTGGTTACAGGCGCGGGGCTTGTACTGTTGTTGCGTGGTCCACGACTGCTCGGCGCAACATACTTGGTGGCGCCGCTGGCGTTGGGCTTGATACTGGGTGCTGGTGCGGGCGCGGCGTCGACAGGCGAGGTTAAGGTCGCCGCCATTCAGGGTAATGTTCCGCGACTCGGGTTGGATTTTAACGCTCAGCGCCGGGCGGTGTTGCAAAACCACGTTGATGAGACGTTGCGGCTCGACGAGCAGGTGGACATGGTGATTTGGCCGGAGAATGCCTCTGACGTCAATCCGTTCGCTGATGCGGAAGCACGTGCGGGTATCGACGCCGCGGTGGCCCATGTAAATGCGCCGCTCCTGGTGGGCACCTTGACGCGCGATGAGGTAGGCCCAAGAAACACTATGGTTGTGTTCGATCCTGATCAGGGTCAAGGGGAATGGCACCACAAGAAATACCTTCAACCATTTGGTGAGACGATGCCGATGCGCGAATTTTTCCGATTGTTTTCGTCCTTCGTGGATCGCGCGGGAAACTTCCAACCCGGTGACGGAAACGGCGTAGTTCATATGAGCGATATCCCCGTGGGAATCGCGACCTGTTACGAAATTGCGTTCGATGCCGCGCCGCGGGACGCGGTGCTCAATGGTGCGAAGATCCTCACCAGCCCCACCAATAACGCAACATTTGGCCATACCGATATGACGTACCAGCAACTCGCCATGAGTCGGATGCGGGCAATCGAGCTGGATCGAGCAATGGTTGTGGCGGCTACTTCAGGAGTTTCCGCCATTCTGCAACCAGACGGTAGCGTTACGCAGAGCACAAAAATTTTCGAATCAGGGACCTTGGTGGCAACGTTGCCGCTCAAGGAGTCTACGACGATTGCAGCTAGCTTCGGTTCAGTCATTGAGTATGCAATGGGTATCATGGGGGCATTGATTGCGTCCGCAGTATTGTTGCAACCTCGTATCCAGAGATTCCGCAATGCTCGAACCTTATCCAAGGAGACCCAAAACCCATGAGCAAACCCAGCGACCTCACGCTGGTCATTATTCCGACCTATAACGAGCGGGAAAACCTTCCGCTCATTACTGGGCGTGTTCGTTCCTCAGCCCCGACCGTGGATATTCTTATCGTTGACGATAATAGCCCGGATGGCACAGGCGACCTCGCGGATTCATTGGCAGCTGAAGACAATCAGATCAAAGTACTCCACCGCGAAGGCAAAGGCGGCCTGTGCGGCGCGTACACCGCCGGTTTCAAATGGGGCTTGGACCAGGGATACCAGGTGCTATGTGAAATGGATGCGGACGGTTCACACGCCCCCGAGCAATTGCACCTCCTGCTCAACGAGATAGACAAGGGCGCTGACCTTGTGATCGGATCTCGCTATGTTCCTGGTGGCAAAGTTGTGAACTGGCCAAAGAAACGCTGGATTCTTTCCAAAGGCGGAAATATCTATATTTCCTTGGCACTCGGTGCTGGCCTGTCTGACATGACGGCAGGATACCGCGCATACCGCCGTGAACTCTTGGAGAGTTTAAACCTTGATGAGCTTTCCAGCGTGGGATATATTTTCCAGGTTGATCTTGCGTGGAAAGCGGTGCGCGAGGGCTTCAACGTTCGCGAAGTGCCAATCACGTTCACCGAACGTGAAATTGGGGAGTCGAAACTCGATGGTTCGTTCGTCAAAGATTCATTGCTAGAAGTTACCCGGTGGGGAATCGCACACCGAGGCGGACAGCTTCGTGAGCTTGCAAAGGAAAGCACCAAGATTGCTCGGCATGAGTTGCGCAACGTGAAAAAGAAATTCCGCAAGTAATTTTACGGACATGGGAAATACAAAGGCACCACGTTCCTCATATTGGTGGGGAAGTGGTGCCTAGCGCATATTAGCCGTTCTTCTCGGCCTCTTCTTGTTGTTGCTTTAACAAGCGTGCAGCGTTACGACGACGCTTGCGTAGCAGTTCGATACGCTCTTCGAGCAGTACATCGAGTTCTTCAATCGTGCGCCGCTCACGCAGCATGTCCCAGTGTGTCCGTGGCGGCTTGACTGGTTTTGCTTCAATTCCTTCACCTTCAACGAGCGTTCCAAGCTGGCCGTTTTTGCACATCCATGTGCCTGGAATTTCGGCATCGTCGGCAAAAGGAACCTCGAAGATTTCGCCAGCGTCGGTACGGTATTTGACCATTTGGCGCGGAGCCAAATCATGGTCACGGTCCGTCTCATAACTTACGGCACCCATGCGGCTGCCACGAAGTACGCGATCTGCCATAGAGGTTAATCCGTCCTTACCCTCAATAGTGGTTGGTCTGTTCCTCCACTATAGCTAACCGTTCACTCTGGGTTAGGGTTGGGCTTGTGGAGGCGAATGAAAAAAGATGCGAATGGTGCGGGAAGCCCATCGTAGTAGAAAACATGCGCGGACGGCCCAAACGTTACTGTAGTCGTTCGTGCCGTCAACGAGCCTACGAACACCGTAACCACAAACTCGGTAAAACTATTCCCACCGAGGGAATACACCTCACGTCAGACCAGCTCGATAGGCTTCATGATCAACTGTTCGCCTTACGATGTGCAGCCGAGGATATCCATATCGCCACCCAGGATGAGCAGCCAGATAATGAGGAGATCCAGCGGCTGTGTGACGAACTCATTCAACTTGCTAAGGCCATTGAGAATGCGTATTAGGCCGGTTAGATAGGATTCTGGATATGAAAAAGCCATTCTTTGTCCTCGCGGTGATCGCAATTATTGTGCTCGCACTCGCGAGTGTTGGGCCCGTAGTATATAAAGCCCTCACAGATCCAGGTATTAAAACCGGAGGTCTCAATGCATCAAATGCAATCGCGGCATCGACGGACATCAATGGTTCTTGGAAAGTAATACCAGGTAGCGGCGCGAATACAAGCTCGGTTGGCTTTACATTTTTTGAGGTTTTGCCCGGTGAACCACGATCAACTTCCGGCAGTACCCGTAATGTTTCCGGCAATATTACTATTAATGATGCAAAACTATCCAGCGGTGAAATCACAGTGGATATGACCACAATCCACACGGACGTTGAAAAGCGTGACATTAATGTCCGCCAGAATTTATTGCATACCGATGATTATCCTGAAGCAATTTTCACGGTGACGGATATTTCTGATCTCAGCAATATTCCTGACGACGGCACTACGGGCAAAGCCCGCGTCATTGGCAAGCTAAACCTGCATGGCACGTCCCGCAGGATTTCCGGTGAGTTTGACGTTCTGCGCACCGCGGAGCGACTTGTGGTCGCTGGCAATGTTCCAATCAACCGTTTGGACTTTGGCGTAGAAACTCCTGACTTTGTCGCCGCAAAAATTGAAGAAGAAGGTGAACTCAATGTTCGCCTGGCATTTGAGAAGGAACCGAGTGGCTCATGATTTCTAAAATGATTCCAGCTTTGTGGGTTCGTTGCGCAGTGCTGGTCGGGTTCATTGGTTTCATGGTGTACCAAGAAATGATGCTGATTGCGGTCATTGCTTCTGGATTGCTCCTTTTAACGCTGGCGCAGTTGTTCCAGGCGTACCGCCAACGCTAGTCACTTTCGTCACAGTGACGTAATAGTGACGTGGCTCAGGGTGACGTAGAAAGCGACTTCCTGGGCCATTCAACATTTATACAGTCATCAGGTGGCAAACATAACCGCAATAGTCCGATAATGTATATTATGTCATTTTAGGATATTCCCGAGACCGCGGACCATAGAATGCTCACGGGCCCTGTGCCACGAATGGCCCCGTGTGAGGGAAACCTACGGACAAATTTTTATCACGCTTTCCGCTTGTGATCTGCGTATTTAGCTATCTATTGGACTATTGGTCAGTTCTTTTTGGGGCGATTCTCGCGGCGACACGCTATCATCTTTCTAGTTGTCCGTTTACTCGAAATCGAAGGATGCATAGCCGCCCGTGTTCGATGTTAATATGCTGTTGACCACTTTTGGTTTGGCAGGAATCCTAGGCATTGTTTTTATGGAAACGGGCCTGTTGATTGGGTTTATATTCCCTGGAGATACCTTGCTGTTTACGGCAGGTATTATGGCTGCCGCGAATCCACCGTTTACACCACTGTGGACGCTGCTTGTCGGTATCCCGATTGCGGCTGCACTTGGCGATCAGCTTGGCTTTTTTATTGGCCGGAAGGCGGGCCCGCGCATTTTGCGTAGCCGGGTGATGCGGTGGATCGGTCCAGAAGCTGTTGAGAAGACCAACCGCTTTTTTGATAAGTATGGCGTGGTCACGGTGCTGTTTGCCCGGTTTATTGGTGTTGTTCGCACGGTGACCCCTGTGGTGGCTGGGTTCTCTCACATGAATCACCGAGCGTTTACCTTGTATTCGGTCTTGGGAAGTATTTTATGGGGCTCGGGAATCCCACTGTTGGGCTATATGCTTGGTGGCGTTCCGTTTGTGCAAGAGTTTATGCATTGGTTTATCGTGATTGGCTTGGCCACGGTCTTTGTGCCTATGTCGATCAAAATCATCCGGCTGTGGTGGAAGAACCGTGGCCGCACATATGAGGATCATGAAGATCACCATGCGGAAGATACTCCCGCTGACGCCGCAGCTACAGCCCAGCCGGAGACTAGCGACGTCGTAAAGTAAGCTGCACGGCGTCAAGGATGCCGAGCCGGAAGAGTGCTTCCAGAAGCGCCAGGTGAAATTCCCATAGGCGGCGGTACACGGGGTCATACCCTGCGGCCGCCGCCTCTCGCATGCGCCCTTCAAACAGTGAGCGCTGGAGTTGTAGCGCTATGCGATAGTGCTTTCCGGTGTGGAGCTCATGGGTGACCTGTAACGATGTCGCCCGATCGATCATCCGGTAGATTTCGTCGAGGATCGGAAAATCGAGCGCGGGCCAAATATATGCGCGCAGAAAATCCGTTGCATCCCGGACCACCGCTGATGGTTGCTGTGTACTCACAATCATGCCGACTGCTGCCACACCTCCGGGCTGTAAAAGCTGGCCTATGCTGCGTAAATAATCGCCACGCAGATGCTTACCGATGGTCTCTACCCGACCGATGCCAACCGCAGCTTCGTACGCACGCCGACACATCTGGGGCGGCAACACATGTTCTGGCAACGTTTGAATATGCATGGAATGCTCGATTGTTTTTCCACGGACATATTCGTTGAAATCCTCATAGGCACCCTCATCGAGTACCCACGTATCGATCGTCGCCCCACGTTGTGCAGCCCGTACCGACAATGCACCACCGTTCGCAGGGTATTCCACCATATAGGTGCCTCTCCCCACCCCCGCAGCATCAAGAAGCGTATCGACGGCGCGGGTTTGCGCATCTGCCAAATCATCCACGTCTACGTGGGCAGGCTCGTCGACGGTCGTGACATCGACGCCTCGCTCATTGCGTACGGTGGTCGCAACTCCAGACGCAAAGACACCTCCGAACGGGCTTAATCCATCCCCTGAATACAACTGCACCAGCGACGCTGGTAGCGACCCTCCTGGCGGCCCATACGCTTCCCGCGTTGACCGAATCACCCGCTTTGGCCGATAACCCGCAGCCAGCAACGTACTCAACGTTCCCACAAGGTCATCGCTGGACCACTCGCCTGCCATATAGCTTTCCGCGAACCCCAACCACCCAGCATCCGCGATACGCGCATACAACGATTCGTATCGGACAGCTAGTCGAACATTATTGCGTTCACAAACCTGCAAGAATCCTTTATGAGCCCGCCGAATATGAGCACCTCGAACATTGGGCACGGAGGCTACACCGGGCCAATTCACTTCATCAATGTGCACTAAATGATCAAACGTCACTGCTCTCCTTTAAGGTCTTGCAACCGGTTCATATCGTACCGGCAGACACCAATTGAGCTGGGGAGGCACCGCCGAAGGTGTGATTATGACGACAAAGCGCTACGATAGTCAGCGAACATAATCACCTTTTACTAGAATCTGCTGTTCTCAGGAGTACTCACCGCTATGACCGAGAAGCCGTTCCGCCCCGAGGGCGGCCGTCAACACGTCGTCGTTATCGGGTCCGGCTTCGGTGGTTTATTTGCCACCAAGTCCCTGAAAAACGCTGATGTGGACGTCACCATCATCGACCGTACCAATCATCACCTCTTCCAGCCACTGCTCTATCAAGTAGCCACAGGCATTCTTTCATCTGGCGAAATTGCACCTTCCACGCGCCAGATCTTGAAAGATCAAAATAACGCCCATGTTGTGAAGGGTGAGGTTATTGATATCGACGTTGAACGTCGTCAAGTAACCACAAAATTAGGTAACTATAACCGTATCTACGAATACGATTACCTTATTGTTGCCGCCGGCGCAGGCCAATCATATTTCGGCAATGATCACTTCGCTCAGTTTGCGCCAGGTATGAAGACCATCGACGATGCCCATGAAATTCGTGCGCGAATCGTAGGTGCATTCGAGCGAGCGGAACTGAGCACAGATCCAAAGGAACGCGAACGTCTTCTCACCTTCGTCGTTGTCGGCGCGGGCCCAACCGGTGTGGAGTTAGCGGGCCAGCTTGCGGAAATGTCACACCGCACACTACGTGGACACTATTCCAACATTGATCCATCGCAGGCAAAAATTGTGCTCCTTGATGGCGCGCCTCAGGTGTTGCCGCCGTTCGGTAAGCGCCTTGGCCGCAACGCCCAGCACCAGTTGGAAAAACTCGGCGTCACAGTGAAACTCAATTCGATTGTCACTGACGTCACTGAAAATGCCGTGACGTTTAAATCCACTCAGGACGATTCCGTAGAAACACTCCCCTCGTACTGCAAGATTTGGTCCGCAGGTGTTGCTGCTTCGCCGCTTGGAAAACTCATCGCAGAGCAAACCGGCTCCGAAGTTGATCGCGCTGGACGCGTCCAGGTCAACGATGATTTGACCGTGGGTGACTACAAAAACGTCTTTATTATCGGCGACATGATGAACTACAACGGGCTACCAGGTGTTGCCCAGGTAGCAATTCAGGCCGGTGAGTTCGTTGCTGATCTCATTGACAAAGAAGTCGAAAACCCCGCGTTCGTCCGCGAGCCGTTCGAGTACTTTGATAAAGGTTCAATGGCTACCGTGTCTCGGTTCTCTGCGGTGGTCAAACTCGGCAAAGTTGAAGTTACTGGGTTTATCGGCTGGGTGCTCTGGCTCGCTGTGCACTTGATGTTCTTGGTGGGCTTCCGAA
>JAUMZC010000082.1 GCA_030528295.1 Corynebacterium sp. | reverse complement strand
GACTGCGTAATTGTGTCCAAGCCCTAAAATAGTGAACCTATCTGCAGCGATATATGCCAAGATCACCAAAATGCCAATGAGCCACAACAGCTCATACCGCCCTCGGAGCACTCCAGCATATGATCCGAGTTGCCATGCACCTAAGGACTGCAACAGATCATACTGGTACGCAAGGAACGTTGCCACAGCTCCAATGACGCCACCAAGCATGATGCCAATCAGCGGAACCGTAAAACTTCCGGGATTTGGAATTTTACGTACCGCTGTTAAAAACAGCGCAGTACCAATCAATGCTGCAACTGAAGCGCACACCATTTTCACCCAGATTGGTGATTCTGGGAATGCTAGTGTGACGAGCAACAACCCCAGAGCCGCAGCTTCAGTGGTGCCCACAGTTGAAGGCTCAACAAATCTATTGCGCGAAAGCAATTGCATTAATAATCCCGCAACGGCAATAGTTGCGCCGGACAACAAAATAGCGATCGTACGTGGAATACGTGAAATAGCCACGACATCGTTATTGGTATCAGCTACCCCAAGAAATAGGCTTACCGCCGACATTGCAGCTAATGCCACAAGTGCCAGCGGTAAAAGAACTAATGATCGATCACGCATTGCGGTTAGAGCGCGTTACCAACCGCATCAACCATATTTCCAAAGGTCGTCAGGCCGGAACCCACGAGATACCAATCCGCGGAATCCAGGTAGACGATGTGATCATTCTTCGCAGCTTTGGTCCCCTTGATCAGCTCATTATCGAGCGTGGCTTCGGCGGTGTTTCCACCAGAACCGGTCGCAGCATCACGGTCGATAACAAAGATGTAGTCAGGGTCTGCCTTGGCCACATATTCGAAGGAAATTGCCTCGCCGTGACGGCCATCCATCTTGACCTCAGCGGCTGGCTTAAAGCCCAGTTCGTGGATCAATGCAAAGCGGGAGGTCTCACCGTATGCGGAAAGTTCACCACCGTTGGTCATCACAATCAGTGCATTGACGTTTGCGTCAGTCACTTTCTTCTTGATCTCATCCATCTTGGTCTTGATGTCAGCGAAATCAGCTTTCGCCTTATCCTCAGCGCCGAAGATCTTGCCCACTGTGGCAGCGTTTGCTTCGGTATCTGCTACCGCATTCTCGTAGTCGAATGAAAGATCGACAGTGGGGGCAATTTTCTCCATGTCGGGATAGGTTTTTGCATTCCGAGAACCAAGCAGAATCAGGTCAGGTTCCAGGCCCGCAATCGCTTCCATGTCCGGTTCTTTCAGCGAACCGACTTCCTTGACATCTTTGTAGTTATCGGCGATAGCCGGCGCTGCCTTTGCAGTTGGCACACCGACAACCTTGTCGCCGTAGCCGAGCGTGTCAAGGTAATCCAAGGCCGAGTAGTCGAGTACAACAATCTTTTCCGGCTCTGCGGCAATCTCCGTGGAGCCTTGCTTATGTTCGATTGTTACCGGATAGCTGACTTCAGACTTCATAGCGCTGGTTGCGCTTGATGCACCTGAGCTTGCGGAACTGACCGCGGAGGAAACTTTGCTGGCAGCGTCCTGCTCAGAGTTCGAACAGGCAGTCAATGCCACTGCGGAGGCCACGATCACCGCTGCGAAGCGGGAGGCAATGTTCATAGGATCTATCCTTTTCTGAAGGTCCAATAGTGGCGCCCCTCTAGTTCCACACAAGACAGGCAACCCTAACGCAGTCTATCGTAAGTTGCAGCGAGTTTGTCAAACTTTTGATTCATTCGGCGAAGATATTGCAGATTCGAAGTATGGTTTTAGGAACCCTAAAGCAGAACATTATTCATGCCGCTAGACTGAACAAACATGCCAAGTCCTCTGCGCCTTCCTTCGAATGGAATTCCTAAGGTTTTCTCGACCCCCGCCGAATTCAATAAGGCGGCCAATCTCCTAGCGCATGGAGTTGGACCCGTTGCCATTGATACGGAACGCGCGAACTCCTTTCGTTGCGATGACCGCGCATTTCTCATCCAGCTGCATCGGCGCGGAGTTGGTACGCTGCTTCTGGCCCCAGAGCATCATCGTGCCGAGCTACATTCCGCGCTTGCTCCGGTATTAAATCCACTCGAATGGGTGGTTCATGCCGCACTCTCGGATTTGCCATCACTGTTAGCTCTTGGTCTCTATCCTTCAAGCCTGATTGATACTGAAAAGGCAGCGAAAATTGCGGGGTACACATATACGAATCTTGGACAACTCACCAGTGATATTTTGGATCTGGAATTAGCCAAAGGACACGGCCGGGAAAACTGGTCAATTACACCTCTGCCGAAAGATTGGATTATCTACGCCGCCCTCGATGTAGAAAAGTTGATCGAACTGAGTGAAGCTCTTGTGGAGATCCTCGATCAGCAAGGAAAGCTTTCCTGGGCCACTGAGGAATTTGAATTTATACGCCATGGTGTCACCCCAAACCGTGATCCGCGCACTGGCCACGTTCAGCCCACTCCCCTTCCAATTACGCATTGGAGAGAAACCAAAGGCATTGGAGCACTTCGCACAAAGAAACAACTCGCAATAGCTAAAGAATTATGGCTTGCGCGGAATACTATTAGCCAACATCAAGATATTGCGCCAAGTAGAATTCTGAAAAACAAAGAACTCATTGCTATTGCACAGCTTTGCGCCACTACCCCTGCCGCTACTGCGCAAGCGTTACATCTTAAATCGTTGAATAAGAAGGCTGTGTATTGGAGTTCCATTGCCAGGAAAGCGATTCAAAAAGACGCTGCCACATGGCCCGATGTGCCCACACCTCACAAACCACCGTTTCCGCCTTCAAAATATTGGCAAGACCACTACCCCCACGTTCTAGATTTCTACCAAAAATCTCGGACATTGTTGGAGGCTAAATCTCGTGAGATTCACACACCCTTGGATTGCATTATTTCAATGTCGGTGTTGAAAGAAGTTGCATGGGTGTGCGCTGAACAATACAACACATGCCATGCAGAAATCGTTGCCGGGATTCTTGCGAAACATCACGCCCGGAACTGGCAGATTGAGTTCATCATCAATACGTTATGCTTCGAAGGTAAAATAATTTTTCCTTATAGTTAAATTTACATTCCAACTATTCTGACGGCTCTTGGGCGGCCACAATGGTATCGGCCCATTCATCGATTTTGGCCACAACACCGGGAACATCAAGGCCTAGGTCCTGCAATATTTCCCCGCGAGACGCGTGGTCGAGGAATTGCTCCGGAATGGCGAGGCGTCGTAACGGAGTATCTATTTCTGCCGCGCCGAGCGCCTCTGAGACGAACGAGCCGACGCCGCCGTGAATAACGCCGTCCTCGAGTGTGACCACAAGGTCATGGTCCGCTGCAAGTGCTGGAATCGACGGTGGCACTGGGATCACCCAGCGCGGATCAACAACAGTGACGTTGCAGCCAGAGTTTCGCAACCTCTCGGCTGCGGCAATTGCGATGTGAGCGAATGCTCCCACACTAATAATGAGAATATCGATGGCATCGTCGGCATCATCTGCATCTTGGTATGTGAGGATATCCACACCATCATCGAGGGTCTCCACCGCTTCAAGCACCTTTGGCTGCGTGCCTTTAGGAAACCGCACCACCGTAGGCCCGGTGGTGATTTCTAACGCCTCGTTGAATTGCTGCCGCAGTTGTTCACCGTCGCGCGGGGCTGCAACTCGAATTCCTGGAACAATCCCTGTGATTGCCATGTCCCACACGCCATTGTGGCTGGCTCCATCATTGCCAGTAATCCCTGCACGGTCGAGCACCAACGTCATTGGAAGCTTCAGCAATGCGGCATCCATCAAGAGCTGGTCGAACGCGCGGTTAAGGAATGTGGAATAGATCGCCACCACAGGGTGCAGCCCGCCGAGCGCAAGGCCCGCGGCAGATGCAACTGCATGCTGTTCAGCGATGCCGACATCGAACATACGATCAGGGAAACGTTCACCGAATGGTGCTACACCGGTCGGGCCAGCCATCGCCGCGGTAATCGCCACGATGTCGTTGCGGCGCTCCCCCGCTGCCACCAACTCTTCCGAGAAAATATCGGTCCAACCTGGGCCGGAGATTTCAATCGGGAGGCCAGTTTCGGGGTTGATCACACCAGTGGAGTGCATCAAATCATCTTCATTATTTTCTGCTGGTGCGTAACCGCGTCCCTTCTCCGTCACAACGTGAACGATAATTGGGCCTTCATAATCACGCGCGTACCGGAATGCATTCTCAAGCTGTTTGACGTTGTGGCCATCAACTGGGCCGACAGATTTAATGCCAAGTTCGGGGAACAGCTCGGTTGGGATGACGGTATATTTCACGCCTTCCTTCAACGCATGCATCACTTCAAACGTTCGTTTGCCCACCCAGCCCATGGAGTTCAGCGTAGATTTTCCTTGCTCCATCACCTTGTCATAAAACGGCTGCATGCGAAGCTCAGCAAGGTTATTTGCCAAGCCACCAATGGTCGGCGAGTAACTGCGACCATTATCGTTGACAACGATTACCAAGTTCCGGTCTTGGTTGGCGGCGATATTGTTGAGCGCTTCCCAGCACATCCCTCCGGTGAGTGCGCCATCACCGACGATGGCAACAACTTTCCGATCAAGCTGGCCGGAAAGCGAAAACGCTTTCGCGAGCCCATCTGCGTAGGAAAGGGATGCGGAAGCATGGCTTGATTCCGTCCAATCGTGCTCACTTTCCGCCCGGCTGGTATACCCCGATAGACCACCCTTTTGACGGAGTGTATCAAAACCATCTGCACGGCCCGTCAGGATTTTATGCACATATGATTGATGGCTGGTATCGAAAATAAACGGGTCTTTCGGCGACTCAAACACACGATGCAAAGCGATCGTAAGTTCTACAACCCCAAGGTTGGGCCCGAGATGGCCTCCGGTCGCGGAGACCTTCTCCACTAAAAACGCACGAATCTCGGCAGCTAGCTCTTCTAACTCTGAAGCCGAGAGGGCTGCAAGATCGGCTGGAGATGCAATGCGATAAAGAGTTCCCATGGGGTGTGTCAAAGACCTTTTCACGAGGCGACTGAATGAACGGTGATGGCGGCTATTCTACCCGCGATTTCTGCGAAGGGCCGATTTCTTAGCCCCTCGACCCTAACCGAGCTGGCTCGAAAAGACCGAAGGTTTCACTGTGATGAGTTCCAGGAAACGCGTTCACCACAGCAAGGCGGGTCAGCTCGTAACCATTCTCTTTCCAGGCACCGCAATCACGTGCGAATGTTGCGGGATCACACCCGATGTGCAACGCCACACGCGGCCGTGCCTGCGCAATCGCCGTGATCGTCTCACCGCCGGCACCTTTCCGCGGCGGATCAAGCACTACAGCGTCAGGTGCAGGTAATTGAGGTAGTTGCTTTTCGACGCCGCGACGGTGGAACCGCACTGGCAGCCCCTGCAATGCGGCACTGCCTACCGAAGCTGCCAGTGGCGACGTTTCCACCGAATGCACGGCGATACTTGCTGCGTTGGTGGTGGACAGGGCGTCGAGAATTGATGGAACAAATAAGCCAACACCACCATATAAATCCCACCCGATACCTGAACCATGGTGCCCTTGAAGCACATCACTAAGCCAGACCCGTGCCCGACGTGTATACGATTCTGGGGCCCCACGATGCGATTGCCAAAATACAGGTGGAGGCAATTCATATCGCAACCGCCCAACATCCTGGACTACATACTCAGGACCTTCAATGTGACGTTGTGCGCGTTCTACACGTCGGCCACGGGCTGCACTGTTAGTTTCGCATACCGTACGATTCCCGTCACTACCTAACGCCACAATCAACTCAGCACCAGGGGTAAATCTCGCAGCCTGCTCGCCCACAATCCCGTCGAGTAAACCCTCCGGAGCCTGCACACAGTGATGCTGCCATACCACCTCGTTCCCGCCGCGACGTCGTACCCCCGCGCGCCCTTGAGCATCCACCCCTAAGCGCCAACGTACCCGCCAACCAGCTGTTGGTTGTAGATCTTCCTGTTCAATTTCAGGCAATGTAGTGATGCCAGCAATCCGCCGAAGTTGGTCCTGCAAAACCGCCGTTTTAAGTTCCAATTCATATTCAGGATGCACTACACCAAAGTCGCAGCAGCCCCCTGACTGATCTGCCGCAGTACAGCGTTGCTCCCCGCGGTATTTCCCAGCCGCCAACACCTGCACAATCTCAGCCCGAACAAATGATCGTTTCGTATGTGTCACACGAGCCATGACACGATCGCCAGGAAAAGCACTGGCAACCAGAATCACCCGCGAATCTGCACCGGTAACACCGACGCCGATACCCCCGTGGGCCGGCCGCTCAATGGCAACCTCAACGTGATCGCCGACATTCATGGTGTTACCTCTTGATGCTCAGCCATGGATTGTTTCGCGCGACGAACAGCCCACACCGATAACAACATCACAAGCGCCGTGAGTGGCCACCCCATCGCAATACGAGCAAACGCTAACGCGTTCGTGCTATCGACGTTATAGAGCCAGTTTTGCACAATAAAACGCGCCGTAAATACCAGGGTCCATCCTAATGTTGCAATCGCATACGCACGCCGCGCACCTGATACATTGCGCCAAAACATTCCTTCGCCATTAATGCCTTCCCAAATAACCCCAACCATTGGCCACCGAAGGACAATTGAGACCATAAAGACGAGCGCAAACAGCAACGACATCCAAATGTTGTAGAGGAAAAATCCTTTAGCGGAACCAGTACCCCACGCAATTGCGGCACCAATAGCCACACCAAACAACGCGGAAAATGCAGGCTGCAAATTTTCTTTCCGTAGAATTCGCCAAACGAAAATACCCATTGCAACAACGAGCGCGGCGACGAGTGCCGGAACAAGGCCGTACAGGTTATTGACAGGTACCAGCACCAATACTGGCAATGTGGAAGAAACAATTCCTCCCAAACCACCCATTTGATCGAGTAGCGAGGGTTGGGACTCTTCATGGGTCTCGCCACGGCCCCCCTGATTCAATTCATTCACCTAGGTTCAGCCTTCATTTGTTGAAATGCAGACGCCGCTGGCCCGCGTGGTGGGCTAGGAACCGGTGGCAACGGCGGATCAACTGGGGCCGCCGGCGCATGCTGCGCTGGTTGTGGCTGCTCCACTGGCCCCCGCTGAGGTGGCTGTTGTGGTTGCTGCTTTGCCGCTGCCGCCTGCTCAGCGCGCTGCACCATTGCTTGTTTCACTTGGTTGGCCAACACATCTGGTAGCGCCACTGGCAGCGAAGTACCTGCCATCATCGGCTTATCGCCGCGGCATACAAACGTGCGGGCTGTAACTTCACGGCCCAATTCCATCATTTGTGGCGCCAAGTCCCTGGGAGACATCAACGTGAGGCGAAGCATCCAGCGCGGTCCATCCACGCCGATAATACGTACTGTCGCTTCACTTGCCTGACCGACAACTTCCCTGCCCCAGGGCCCTTCTTCAATGCGAACATGGAGTCCATCTCCGCGCATATCTTCCGCGATTTTCTTTGTGGATTCCCGCCATTGGCCAGCACCTTTTGGCGCAGCAAATGCCACCGGAGTGATCCGCCCAAATTGGGTCACGATGTGCAGCATTCGGGGGCCCGTCTCCCCCATTTCCACTTGCACTTCCGAACCAATCGGCAATGGGATTTGAACGCTTCCCAGGTTCAATACTCCCTGTGCGAAATCGGAGAAATCAAACTCTTCAATATTGACTGAATCAGCATCAAATGGACCACTAACACCAGAAACTGCATCATGAATCGGGTCCGGCGAATCCAAATCCAAATCTAATTCCGAATTCGGACCATTGACTTCCAGGTGAGGACCTTGCACAGGAGCCTCGCCAATTGAGTCGGCGTGAACTGGATGCATCTGCTCCGTCCGCTCGCCCTTCTTTTTTGCGAATGGCCACATTGCCACGTTGTTCCTTCCTGAACATCTTTTGTGTGCAGCATGATACCTTGGCACTACTTGTTCACCGAGCCTACTGCACCCAATTCACTCACTGAAAACGGCACAAGCCTCAATTCACACCTGTAGAACCATAACCACCTGCGCCTCGGATTGTTTCATCTAATTCCGCTACCTCGATAAAGTCGCATAATTCCACTCGTTGAATCACCAGCTGCGCAATGCGATCACCACGAGAAATCACAATCTCCTGCTCAGGATCATGGTTAATCAAACATACTTTCAGCTCGCCACGGTAGTCCGCATCGATCGTCCCCGGAGTATTCACAATGCTTAATCCGTGCTTCGCGGCCAACCCTGAACGCGGATGAATAAACGCGGCAAACCCCAGCGGCAACGCAATCGCAAGACCCGTTCCAACAAGTGCCCGTTGGCCTGGCTGCAACGTAACATTTTCGCTTGCTGCAAGGTCCACGCCAGCATCTCCCCGATGCGCACGCTGCGGCAGCGGCATATCTGGGTCTAATCGAAGCACTCGCACTTGCATCATGGATTCCTCAGTATGTTCGTGGTTCACAGAACCTAGAGTACGTGTTCTCATCATCGATCGTGTGAGCTCGCTCAAAGTTGTTGCTCAAACAATCGCAACCCTGATCTGACGGTCCACTGCCACATTCTCAGGTTCTGCAGTAGACTCGAACTTTGTGATTGAAAGCGCAGCGAAACTTCCCCGGGAGCTTTACAAGGAACGCCAATGGGTGCCTTGGTATTGGTGGATTTTCGGTGGTTTTATTGTGGCATTGCTTACTGCTCAGATTGCCCATAATCGCTCGGTTTTTTGGTTATATGGGCCGGCTATTCTGCTTGGCGGCCTGGCTATTTGGTCATTGCTATCCCTTTCATCCACGGTGCTTATTGTTGAAGAAGATGCTGAGGGTACGCGCTGGTTGCGCGCCGATAATGCCGTTCTTCCTGCGGACGTTGTGAAAACTGCATTGACGGTGCCTGCAACGGCCAAGCGCAACGCTATGGGCAAACAATTAGACCCCGCAGCGTTTGTTATTTCTCACGGTTGGGTCCCCCAAATGGCGATGTTGGTGCTTGATGATCCTGACGATCCCACCCCGTATTGGCTCATTGGTTCACGTGACCCGGATGCGCTTCTCGCTGCCTTTGTACCCAATTTGGTCGCATCACACTAAACCAAGCTACCGCTGCTTTCTCCTGCAGTAACAACAAACCCCACCTCTCTGTACCGAGATGGTGGGGTTTGTAGATTTCGGACTAGGCGCAGTCGAGGCAGATTATGGTGCCATCATCTTCAATGTGTGAAATGCGATTTCGGCGTTGCACGATAAAGCAACTGCCACAGTTGAATTCGTCTTTGCTGCGCGGAACTACTGTGACATTGAGTTCTTCACCAGAAAGATCAATTGCGGGCAAGTCGAAGGGTTCTACGATTTCGCCGTCATCGTCCATGTCGTTGTTGATGTTTTCGGCAGCCTTGAGGCCTTCGAGGGAATCAGTTTCCAAATCATCTTCGGCGCGTCGGCGTGGCGCGTCATAATCAGTTGGCATGGGCTGGGTCCTTTGTCCGTAATTGTGTATGTGTTTGGGCCGCCATGTTCAACGACAACCCAAAACGTGCAACGTGTCTGCGCGCATATTAGGCGACAATTAGGCCTTTGTCACGTCATGGAGTTTCTCGGCGTGTCTTCCCAGCGTATTGGCATTAGCTACTCACCGGCATGGGCGCCTCTGGCACCAATTGGAAAAACGATTGCGCTACTGCTGGTGTCGCCGCCCTGACTGGATAACCTTGGCTCGGCGGGGCGTCGAAACGCGGAAGCGAAACGACAGCTCCCGCCTCTGCCGCAATCAGGGCGCCCGCGAGGTAATCCCAGCGGTTGAGCCCATGCTCATAGTAAACATCAACTTCCCCGGCGGCAAGCATACATAGATCGAGTGCTGCACTACCTAACCTGCGAATATCCCGCACTTGTGGGAGTACTTTCAATAACAATTTCGCTTGCTGTGCGCGGCGTTGTGCAATATATGCAAAACCCGTCGCCGCTAAACTCAGGTGCAGCTCACTGGTGGTGCTTACCCACAGCGCTTCACGGTCCCGGCCCACGCGCTGCCGCCACGCACCATGGCCTTTCGACGCCGCGTACACGGTCCCACATGGCACCTGCACCACCGCACCGGCCACCGCTTGATGATCGATCGTTGCTGCGATTGACACCGCATATGAAGGTTGCCCGTACAGGAAATTTACGGTCCCGTCGATCGGATCAATGCACCATTCCACACCCGTTTTGGAGGGCACACTATTGCCTTCTTCTCCAACCAATCCATCATCTGGGCGGAAGTACATGAGGCGTTCGGTGATAAACGCTTCAGTGGCTTCATCTACCACCGTCACAGGATCAACTATTGAACTTTTTACACGTAACCCAACGGATATATCGCCGAGCTCAGCTGCACTGACTCGTATGAGTTCAGCGGCATCAACTGCGACTGAGACGGCGATATCTTCAAGTTCAAAAACATCCATAGCTCACTATTGTGCTCTTCTGTGCGTATCGACGCCGCGACCGACGCTCTGTGTGCGGCGCCACCACGTTACAATAGCTTCATGACCCGCATCGGATTTGGCATAGACGTAGGTGGCTCGGGAGTTAAGGGAGCCCGCGTAGATTTAGAAACTGGGGAATTCATCGGAGAGCGGATAAAAATACTTACTCCGAAACCTGCCACCCCAGACGCTGTTGCAGATACAGTTCGCCAAATTGTTGAGACCGCGGAATGGGAAGGCCCTGTTGGCATTACCCTTCCTTCGGTGATTCACGGCCAGAAGGCTTGTACCGCAGCAAATATTGACCCTACTTGGGTCGATGCTGATGTTCAGGACTTATTTACCCGGCATCTCGGCGATCGCCCTATTAGTGTCCTCAATGATGCGGACGCCGCAGGTATGGCAGAGGTCGCGTTTGGCGATACCCAATCCCGCTCTGGTGCCGTAATCTTCCTCACATTTGGAACCGGCATTGGCTCCGCTTTCCTAGCCGACGGCAAGCTCTTTCCAAATACAGAATTAGGGCACCTCTTAGTAAATGGTGTTGAAGCTGAACGCCACGCCTCGTCTGCAGTGAAGGAACGGGAGGAGCTGAGCTACGGTAAATGGTCAAAGCGTGTATCCACCGTATTACAGGAATTTGAACGCCTATTTTGGCCTGACCTGTTCGTTGTTGGCGGCGGCATCTCACGGAAACACGAAAAGTGGGTGCCCCGATTGGAATGTAAAACCCCAGTGATTCCCGCCCAATTACGCAATACAGCGGGTATTGTGGGGGCGGCAATGGCTGTGGAACAAGGCCTTAAACCTTAACGGCACACAACCATTTGCAATAATTTGCTCTATACTTGCGTGTTGACTATGCAGACAAGCAGTCCGTGGGCCACAATCCAGCCCCATTGTTTCCCAATAGCAACCAGCCTCAACCTGTTCAGGAACAAAGGGTTTGCATTGCCGCGGAGTGCTTGACTGATTCATTGTGTGTGGATTTAGCAGCACACTACTTCGAGTAATCAAGGCGAAAGGGCGTACGTGGCAGCCACCGATCCCTCTACAACGGCAGAAACCGAAAGCGGAACCACCACACCGGTGAAAAAGACCGTCGCGAAGAAAGCTGCGCGGAAAACTGCGAGAAAAGCAGCCCCCCGTACCGCACGCCAAGCTGCGGCCGCTCCCCAGGATTCCCCTACCGCATCTGCCGGTAGCGCAACTTCCGATGCAACAGTAACTGACGAGGCGTCAGGCGCCGAAGCGACGGCGACCAAGACCACGAAAGCTACTGCTAAGAAGGCAGCCAAAAAGACAGCAA
>JAUMZC010000081.1 GCA_030528295.1 Corynebacterium sp. | reverse complement strand
AGTGTAGTGAATATACGAACAATCTTAAGTCTTGCGTTGCCGGCGCTCGGGGTGCTGGCAGCGATGCCGCTCTATGTTTTGCTGGACACCGCAGTGGTTGGTCGGCTTGGTGCGCACGAGCTTGCAGCATTGGGGGCGGGCGCGACTATTCAAGGCGCGCTCACCACGCAATTGACGTTTCTTTCGTATGGCACAACTGCACGATCCGCACGTGCATTCGGTGCGAATAATGTGCCTGGTGCGGTCATGGAAGGGGTGCAGGCAACGTGGGTGGCGGTCATTGTTGGATGCCTGCTCACCGTGATTGTGAGTATCGGTGCTCCGCAATTTACCCTCTGGCTCGCTGGTAATAGTGCGGTCGCCGGAGCTGCCGCTGAGTGGTTGCGTGTTGCGGTGTTCGGCATTCCACTTGTGTTGCTGATTATGGCGGGCAATGGTTGGTTGCGTGGCGTACAAAACACGCGGCTTCCATTGTGGTTTACATTGGCTGGCGTCGTCCCGAGTGCATTGGTGCTGCCGCTGGCGGTATCGCGTATGGGGCTCGTAGGTTCGGCGTGGGCTAACTTGTTCGGTGAGTGCATTACTGCGGTCTTGTTTTTTGCTGCTCTAGTGCGTGTGCATCGTGGCCGATGGCGACCTCAATGGAGCATAATTTCGCAGCAATTAGTGCTCGGGCGGGATTTGATTTTACGTTCGCTTTCGTTTCAAGTGGCGTTTATTTCGGCGGCGGCTGTGGCGGCACGGTTTGGGGCGGCGTCGTTGGCTGCGCACCAGGTACTGTTGCAGCTTTGGAACTTCTTGACCTTGGTGCTTGATTCATTGGCGATTGCAGCGCAAACATTAATAGGTTCGGCGTTGGGTGCGGCCCAGGCACGTTCGCAGATACGGCGACTTGCGGTGCAAATTACCCGCTATTCGACTTTTTTGGCGATCGGCTTGGCGGGCATTATGGCCGCGGGATTCCAGTTCATTCCGAAACTATTTACGAACTCACCGGAGGTGCTTAAGGAAATCTCCGCGCCGTGGTGGCTGATGGTCCTCATGATCGTGCTCGGCGGCGTCGTGTTCGCCCTCGACGGTGTACTGCTCGGCGCGGCCGACGCGGCATTCTTGCGCAAGGCCACCATTATCGCGGTAGTCCTTGGCTTTTTGCCCGGCGTTTGGCTCGCACTGCTTTTCGACGTCGGGCTGCTCGGCGTTTGGTGTGGCCTCCTGGTGTTTATGGCGCTGCGGTTGTTTGCCGTAGGGTGGCGGTGTCGCGGTGACGCTTGGATGGGCATAATGGTTGAGGATGAAAGGGGATCGAGGTGACGCAAACTCTCTGGGCCGTAGCAGATTTACATGCTGCGGTAAAAGCGAATGCGAAGCCGATTGATCAAATTCAGCCCGAACACCCAGGCGACTGGTTGATTGTTGCTGGGGACGTCGCGGAGCGTACGGAACTTGTGCTGGAAGTGCTTACCAAATTGCGCCGCCGGTTTGCGCGGGTGATTTGGGTCCCAGGGAACCACGAACTGTTTAGCCGCTCGAGTGATAGGCACCAAGGCCGGGCAAAATACGATGAGCTTGTTGATGGATGCCGTCGTATTGATGTTTTAACCCCGGAGGACCCTTACCCCGTTTTCGCAGGTTGCACCATTGTGCCGTTATTTACTCTGTACGATTATTCGTTCCGCGCACCGGGATACACTGTGCAGCAGGCCGTCCAGGCAGCGCATGATAGACAAGTAATGATGACGGACGAATTTGCCATCGCACCATTTGTGGATATTCGCGCTTGGTGTTGGGATCGGCTCGCTTATTCCGTCAAGCGCCTCAGCAAAGTGACTGGCCCTACAATCCTGGTGAACCACTGGCCGTTGGTGGTGGAACCTGTTGAGGGTATGCATGTCCGGGAACTCGCACCATGGTGTGGCACGCGACATACCCGTAGTTGGGCGAGCCGATATGGGGCAAAAGCCGTGGTGTTTGGTCATCTGCATATGCCCGGAACGTATGTTGTTGAAGGAATTCAACATCACGAAGTGAGCTTGGGGTATCCGCGTGAATGGCATCGATATCCTGCGGATCGACAATGGCCAGTGAAGATTCTGGAGGCAGGGGGCGGCGATGTGTAGTCCAACACTGTTCCCGGAATCCGCTCGTTTCAGTGTGATTCGCCGTGGCCTTGATGAAGTGAATTTAGATAACTACTACGCCCTGCACCCACTTGAAAAAGCCCTGGTAGCTCATGCTGTAGACATTAGGAAAGCAGAGTTTGGGGATGCCCGTTGGTGTGCACACCAGGCGCTGCGGGCGTTAGACCGTGATACTGGAGATCCGATTCTGCGCGGGGAACGAGGAATGCCGCTGTGGCCAGCCTCGGTGAGTGGTTCATTAACCCATACTGCTGGGTTCCGTGCAGCCGTCGCGGCTCCACGGCTCCTTGTTCGAGCAATGGGGCTCGATGTGGAACCTGCCGAACCTTTGCCCGAAGGGGTGTTGCATTCCATTGCTCGCCCAGCTGAGCTGGCTCGGCTGGAGAGTCTTGGGGTGGATTGCGCGGACCGGTTATTGTTCTGCGCCAAAGAAGCCACGTATAAGGCATGGTTCCCGCTCACGCATCGTTGGCTGGGGTTTGAGCAGGCAGAAATTGATATTCGAACAGACGGAACGTTTGTTTCCTATCTGTTGGTGCGTCCCGCGCCGATACCGTTTATCAGCGGCAAATGGGAGATCCGGGAGGGCTACATTATTGCAGCCACAGCAGTAACACAGTGATTGTCACAAGGTTGACGGTCGCGCAACAAACACGGTGGAAAGACGTTTTCCTTTCTCTTTGACCAGTGCAATTGCAGCCCCAGATGGGGTGACGGCAGCATGGACGCCGCGAATACCACGAGGTGACAGCCATTTGCCCATGGCAAGATCGCGGCCTTCCGCTTCGGTGATATTGAGCACCGGGTGGGTGGCGATGAGTGCCTCGTCGAGTGTGTAGGTGAGTGCGGGATGTGTTTCGAGTTCATCGAGCGTGGTTGCGCGGTCCAGGGTGAATGGTCCGACGGCGGTTCGCCGCAGCGCGGTGAGGTGTCCGCCGACCTGTAATGCGTCACCGAGGTCGCGCGCCAGTGATCGAATGTAAGTTCCTGATGAGCAATGCACTTCAACGTCGAGGTCATAAAACCTCCCGTCGATTCGGCGTTCCAATACATCGAAACGGTGGATGGTTACTGGACGGGCGGGAATCTCCACCGCTTCACCAGCACGAACCCGCTCATATGCTCGTTTGCCATCGATTTTGATTGCGCTGACAGAACTTGGTGTCTGCATAATATCGCCCGTCAGTTTCGCAATTTCATTATCGACGTCCGCGTCCAACACCGTGCTTGCGTCGCTGCCGCCGATTGCTTCACCTTCCGCATCATCGGTAGTAGTGGCCATACCAAGCCGAATAGTTGCGCGATAGGTCTTTGTTTCTGCGGTCAGGTGTGCGAGGAAACGAGTGCCTCGATCGATACCCAACACCAGTACGCCTGTGGCCATGGGGTCGAGGGTGCCTGCATGGCCAACTCGTCGTGTGGAAAAGCACCGCCGGAGCCGGGAAACGACGTCATGTGAGGTCATTCCTGAAGGCTTATCCACAACAACAATGCCGGAAGAGGAGAGGGGATCGTTCATGCGGATAAGTGTATGACGTAGTGTGTACCAAGTGGATATCTGGCACGGATTACAAGAAGTGCCGGCCGACCTTGGCCGGAGTGTGGTTACCATTGGTGTGTTCGACGGCGTTCATCGCGGACACAGAGCACTCATAGGCGAAGCACGTGCAACGGCTGATAAACTCGGTGTTCCCTGCGTGGTTATGACATTCGATCCGCACCCATTGGCAGTGCTAAGGCCGGATCGTATGCCGCCAATGCTTGGCAATCTTCGTGATCGTGCCGACCTCGCAGAAGATCTCGGCGTTGACTCTATGCTCGCAATCCAGTTCACCCCTGAGTTGGCCGCACAAACCCCCGAAGAATTTTTTACCAATGTCCTCCAAAACTGCCTGCATGCGGCCGCTGTCATTGTTGGCGACAACTTCACATTCGGACATCGAGCTTCTGGTACAACCGAAACATTGATCGAGTTGGGTGAGCGCCATGGTGTGTCTGTGACAGTCGTGCCGCTGCTCGAAGAAAATGGCATGACCATCAGCTCAACCGTGATTCGCACGTTGCTCAGTGAGGGCGAAATTCGCCGCGCAAACTGGGCGCTCGGTCGAAACTATTCCGTAGCAGGGGAAATTTGCAGAGGTGCAGGTCGTGGCGGGAAAGAACTCGGCTATCCCACCGCAAATATGTACTTTCCGGACACGGTGGCGCTGCCCGCCGATGGTGTCTACGCCGGTTGGTTTACCATTCTTGACGACGCCCCGGTCAACGGTGATATGCGGCCCCACCAGCGTTATATGGCGGCGATCTCTGTTGGGACAAACCCCACATTCGGTGATGAACGTCGCAGTGTAGAGGCATTTATTCTCGACCAAGACGCTGATTTGTACGATCGCTTTTGCGCCGTAGAGTTCGTCGAACGTATTCGCGGAATGGTGAAGTTTCATAGCGTGGATGAGCTATTGGAAGCAATGTCTCGCGATGTCCAACAGATACGCGAGATCCTTGCAGCTGAACCACTTTGAATAATGCGCGAGGAATGTGTTAAGGTTTCCGAGGTTTAGCGACTGCGGTCCACAGCAGTTGCGCCCCGCACATCACAGCGGTTCTTTTATGTGGACTGAAATAACTAGTAGGAGAATCCTCCGTGGCACTTACCACTGAACAGAAGAAGAACATTCTTGCTGAGTACGGTCTTCACGAGACTGACACTGGCTCCCCTGAGGCACAAATTGCTCTGCTGACCACCCGTATTCGTCAGCTCACTGAGCACCTCAAGACCCACAAGCATGACCACCACTCCCGTCGTGGCCTGTTGCTGCTCGTTGGTCGTCGTAAGGGCCTGTTGAAGTACCTCGCGGAAAACAATGTTGATCGCTACCGTGATCTGATTAGCCGCTTGGGTCTCCGCCGCTAGGCTTTGGTGAAGTTTCACTCAACCCATCGGGTATTGCGTGCAACCAGCATTATTGCTGGGTGCACGTATTTTTTTATATGAGCATCATTTGGGCAAGATTGACTGCGCTATGGGCCACGATTGGTGCGGTAATACCGCCAGTTGTGTAGCGCAGCACCCCAAAAACTATTCCGCCAACCCACTGCAGCGGCAGTAACTTCCAAAAACCTATATCAACCTGCAAGAGCAGCAAATGCGGAAGCAAAAACAAGGTTGCCACTACGACGATGGTAATCGCTGGTGACAGCCGTTTTCCTAGGATGCCGTGCAGAAACCCTCGGAAAAATACCTCTTCACCAGTGGCTCGGAATATGGTTTGAAGAACACTCCATAGACCAAACGCGGCAACAGTGACCCCAGCTTGGCTGAACAGAGAATTCGAAAGAAACTGCATCACGGGGTATGAAAGCCCGCAGAGTAGTACCCCAGTAATAGCGGCCCAGAGGAAGTCATTCGCTTTGGGTACGATGATCCCCATCGTTGTACGCGCACCGTTGAGGTTCTTGCGGTATATAAGCAGATAGATGAGCGTTGGTAGCGAGAATAATATCAACTCGACCATAGTTGTATCGTAACCATCAATGCGTGAAGCATTGGCACGTATCGAGAACGCGGCACTAGGAAGGTGCAGCAAGCGATGGTAGACAGGAACCTCAGCAGGTATGAATTTGGTAAACGTGTTCTGGCTGAAGTTGAGCAGAATCCAAACGGCTCGATTCTTGATGACGTAGCTGCTTTTGCCCCGATCTTGAGAAGCTTGTCATCGAATTTGGTTACGCGGACGTATTTTCTCGTCCGGGACTTTCAAGAATAGAGCGTCAACTCGTGACCATTTCGGCGTTAGCAGCCATGGGGAATGCACCAAATCAACTTCGTTTTCATATCAATGGCGCATTAAACGTTGGTTGTACTCCCACGCAAATTATCGAGGCATTTATCCACCAAAGAATATATGCAGGATTCCCAGCAGCATTAAATGGGTTGAGTCATCTTCGTTGCGTGTTGGCTGACTAGAGGTTCATGTTCGTTGTTTCTGCCGCCATAATGAATATGTTGAGAATCACATGCACGATCAGTGGCGCAGCGATTCCTTTGGTGTGGTGTCGAAGGAATCCGAGCGTTAATACAACGATAAATTGTGGTGGTAGCAGCGCCCAATACGACGGTTCAATAAAACTCAACAATGTTGCAGGAAGTAGCGAAAGTAATGCTTGGGCAAGGATCGCGGTATATGCGGAGAATCGTTTTGCAAAAATGCCTTGCACAAATCCTCGAAAAAGGAATTCCTCTCCAGCGCCGCGGAGTGTGATGATGAAGCCTTTCACAAACATCAACCCAATGGACGTCGGCAATGCCGCTTGGCGGGGGATTGGGTGGGGGAACAAATATACTATTGCAAGCCCAATTATGGTGAGGAAAATAACGGCAATCCCGGCGAGTGCCACATCGCGTTTTGTGGGGCGAAGAAGCCCCATTGTGCGAACTGCCGAATTCAAATGCGGCCTGTGTTGGTACAGGTAGGCGAACGTGGGGATAAGGTAGAGCCGGTGGAGAAAAAGGTAGAAGAGGGCTGGCACTGAGAGAAAGAGCAGGTCGTTGGGGTCGTTAAGTGCCATGCGTACCAGTGTAGTAACGGAATTTAAATTAGGTATAAGTTACGAATAGCAATTTGAGTTTTGTGCTGGTAAAATCCGCACGAGACTCTTTACAAAGAAGATCCCGTTCAGGGTGGCACCGATGACCACCTGCATATTCTAAAGAGGAGAAATGTACGTACATGAGTGACGTAACCATAGCCAAAGATCCCGAATACGGCATTGTTGAAGCAACAGCAATTATTGATAATGGTGACTTTGGCACCCGAACTATTCGTTTGGAAACTGGCCAACTCGCGCGCCAAGCGGACGGTTCTGTTACCGCATATTTAGATGAAGGCACGATGCTGCTGGCAACCACCACCGCATCTAGCCAACCGCGCGAGGGCTTTGATTTTTTCCCACTCACTGTTGATGTGGAAGAGCGGATGTATGCCGCTGGTCGTATTCCGGGGTCATTTTTCCGCCGTGAGGGTCGCCCGTCCACCGAGGCGATTCTCGCGTGCCGTCTGATTGACCGCCCACTGCGCCCAACCTTCGTAAAAGGCCTGCGCAATGAGGTGCAGGTCATTGTGACGGTCATGTCCATGGATCCGAAGGACATGTACGACGTCGTGGCAATCAACGCGGCGTCGGCAGCTACCCAGTTGTCTGGGCTTCCTGTGTCCGGCCCGGTTGGTGGTGTCCGGATGGCGCTGATCGCTGATGCTCGCCACCCGAAGGGGCAGTGGGTTGCGTTCCCCACCCAAGAACAGCAGGCAAAGGCACTGTTCGAGATTGTGGTTGCGGGTCGCATTGTTTCTAAGAAGAAGGGCCGCCGGACGATCAATGATGTTGCAATCATGATGGTTGAGGCGGGCGCAACCGAAACAGTTGTGGATCGTATTGAACAAGGCGCACCTGCTCCAACGGAACAGGTTGTTGCTGAAGGTTTGGAAGCGGCAAAGCCTTTTATTGAGGTGTTGTGTCGCGCACAAATTGGTTTGGCAAAGGAAGCTGCAAAGGAACGCCAAGAGTTCCCGCTCTTCCCCGCATATTCCGACGAAATTTACGCTGCAGTTGAGAAAAAGGCAGCAAATAAGCTGGAAAAACTGCTCACAATTAAAAATAAGCAGGAACGCGAAGAAGCCACCAATGCACACATGGAGGCTGTGGAGGAATCCCTGCTTGGCCGCTTTGAGGAGCAGAGCAAGGAAATCCGCGCTGCTTACAATGCGCTCATGAAGGCGATTGTTCGCAGGCGTATTCTCACGGATCATTTCCGTATCGACGGCCGCGGCATCACCGACATTCGTGACCTCGGCGTTGAAGTTGATTTGATCCCCCGCGCGCACGGGTCGTCGTTATTCGAGCGCGGCGAGACGCAAATCCTGGGTGTGACTACCCTCGATATGCTCAAGATGGAACAGCAGATCGATTCGCTGACGCCGGTAAATCACAAGCGTTATATCCATCACTACAACTTCCCGCCATACTCCACTGGCGAAACCGGTCGTGTTGGTTCTCCAAAGCGCCGCGAAATCGGCCACGGTGCGCTTGCCGAACGTGCGCTCACACCAGTGATTCCATCCCGGGAAGTGTTCCCGTACACCATTCGTCAGGTTTCCGAGGCTCTTGGTTCTAATGGTTCCACCTCGATGGGTTCGGTGTGTGCTTCTACATTGTCCCTGTACAACGCGGGTGTTCCACTAAAGGCTCCAGTTGCTGGCATTGCCATGGGCTTGGTCTCTGACGAAGTTGACGGCGAGACTCGGTACGTTGCCCTCACTGACATCCTTGGTGCCGAAGATGCGTTCGGTGACATGGACTTTAAAGTCGCCGGCACCGCAGACTTCATCACCGCATTGCAGCTGGATACCAAGCTTGACGGCATCCCTTCTTCGGTGCTTGCCGACGCCCTCGCTCAGGCGCGCGATGCACGTCTCGCGATCCTCGAAACAATGGCCGAAGTGATTGATAGCCCAGATGAGATGAGCTCACTTGCTCCTCGCATAACTACGGTGAATGTTCCGGTGAGCAAGATTGGTGAGGTCATTGGTCCAAAGGGCAAGACCATTAACTCCATCACGGAAGAAACTGGTGCGAATATCACCATCGAAGAAGACGGCACCGTCTACGTTGCCGCAACCAATGGCGAAGCAGCAGATGCCGCGATCGAAAAGATCAACGCCATTGCAAATCCACAATTGCCCAAGGTAGGGGAGCGTTTCCTGGGTACCGTGGTCAAGACAACTGCGTTCGGTGCGTTCGTGTCCTTGCTGCCAGGTCGCGATGGCCTCGTGCACATCTCAAAGCTTGGTAACGGCAAGCGCATTGAAAAGGTGGAAGATGTAGTCAATGTTGGCGAGAAAATCCAGGTGGAAATCGCTGATATTGATAACCGCGGTAAGATCTCGCTGGTTCCTGTCGAAGACTAGTTCGTCTATTCGCTAGTTCAAGCCTATGGGCTGGAAATCGTTTCCGCCCATAGGCTTTCGCCTTTTGTACGGTAAGGAACTCGCGCATGAATGGGAAACGGGCATTTCAAGTGGCACTGGGTGAATCGCAGCGCGAAATAACACACCTAGAAATATTCCGAAACGAAGTTGAGCTTACGAATACCCAATGATCCGTGGCTCAACTGGCTTTGTCACATATTCCATCCGGAACTGCGGCACGGAAGTGCGGTTGTTCTGGAATCTGTGACACTATTTTTTGATTGCGCATAACCGATGACCTGCGATCTGTCACAAATTCCATTTATTTGGCAAAATTTATGGAAAGTGTGACAAAATTAGGCCATTTTTGTCACAAAATCCATGAAATTCCTGATTTTTATGGAATCTGTGACAGATCCCTAGTGAATGCTTGTACGCGATCTAATTTAGTAAAACAAAATCCACTGGAACCGGCCGGCCACGTGGAATCCTGAAAAGCGTGCACAACCTATGCACAACCCGCCCTGTGTGACGTGACCTGCCCCGGCTCCGAAGAGGCTCACCATACCTTTCATTTGAAATTTCGTTGGGGTTTCGGGGAGACGTGCGCATCTTTGTGCAACACTTGATTGTATGTCGAGTGAGAGGCGGAAACGGGCGACGATTATCGACGTCGCGCACGCTGCTGGTGTTTCAAAATCTACGGTGTCGCGGGTACTTTCGGGTAAGGGGCATTACGCCGAGGAAACCCGAAAACGCATTGAAGAGGCGGTCCGGAAGGTTGGGTACACCGTGAACCCAGCTGCGCGTTCGTTGCGGGCCGATAATACGCATCTCATTGGGCTGTTGGTGCGGGATGCTCATAATCCGGTGTATGGGACTATGCATCGGGAGTTGCAGCAGTCCGCGTATCAGCGCGGTTTGCAAATGCTTTCGATGACGGTGGTGTCTCCGGAGGCGCAAAAGCGGGAATTGCAGGCGGTCCGTGATCTTATTGGTTTGCGGGTGGGAGCGTTAATTGTAGCCTCAGGCACGATTCCAAGCTATGAGCTTGCGGATATTGTTGGCGATGTTCCGACCTTGATATTGGGACGTCCAGAGTCCCATCCACGATTGCACAATGTCTCGTTTGATGAGTATCGCCACGGCATGATGCTGGCTGATCATGTGGTGGCTGCGGGGTATCGTCGCGCGGTAGTGCTTACGGTGGATGCCCGTTTTTCTCAAGGAGCACATGTTCGAACTTCGGCGACGGTTGATCAATTGCGCAGGCATGGGGTAGAGGTCGTGGAATGGCCGATTGGTCGATCGATGTTGCCGGAGCCGGAGTTGGAGCAAATACTTGCGTTGTCTGGTCCGAAAGTCATGATGTGCCCGTTTGATCGCGTGGCCCTGGATGTGATGCGCCGGTTCCGGCTTCGGGGAACAAACATTCCAAATGATGTCGGGCTCACTGGTTGCGATGGTCTTGGAGATGGCATTGATCTTATTGGGCTCACTACCGTACGTCTTCCGGTTGAGCAGGTCGCCCGCCGTGGTATCGAATTAATTTCCGGTATGCAGGAAGAACTACCCCCACGTGCTATACGGGAACTGGTGTGCGGGGACCTTATTCCGGGTTGCACCTTAATGGCAAGTTCTTAATAATTTTTTATTTTCGCAGGTAAGGGCGATCGACCTTGCTTATGCAACCGTTTTCTTTTGCATGTTACTTTCGCCTCCTGCGGAAAGTTTGCTTCAGGGGTGTCATTTTGCGCCTTTTCTACCCCTGCTGGTGTGGATTATCTCACAAGAACCTGTAATGGTGTGTTGAGCAACAATAATCTGAGCTGGCAAAATGGTGAAAGTTTAGCTTTTCGGGGTATGGGAACCTTCCCACAAAGTGCGTGTGGCGTTGTACGGTCATATTTGAACAGATAAATTACCCCCTCTTCGAGGAGTATCGCCGTGATTCTTGCACAATCGGCATCGCTGCGGCTCGATGCCCACTGGGTGGACTACGTTATCGTGGCCCTCTACTTCGCTTTCGTTCTTGGGATTGGTTGGGCTGCCCGGTCCCGCGTTTCCAGTTCGATTGACTTTTTCCTATCGGGTCGCTCACTTCCAGCTTGGGTGACCGGTCTTGCATTCATTTCCGCGAACCTAGGTGCTGTGGAAATTATTGGTATGTCGGCCAATGGTGTGCAATATGGTTTCCAAACCATGCACTATTTCTGGGTTGGCGCGATCCCAGCCATGGTGTTCTTGGGCATCGTGATGATGCCGTTCTACTACGGTTCTAAAGTTCGTTCCGTTCCAGAATTTATGTTGAAGCGTTTTGGCCGTGGCGCGCACCTGGTGAACGCCATTTCCTTCGCCATTGCGCAGCTACTGATCGCCGGTGTGAATCTTCTGCTGCTGGCGAAAATTGTGGAAGCACTGCTCGGGTGGTCCTTGTGGGTCACGCTGCTGGTCGCTGCGATTATTGTGTTGAGCTACATCACGTTGGGTGGTTTGTCCGCCGCAATCTATAACGAGGTTTTGCAGTTCTTCGTCATTGTTGCCGCGTTACTTCCGCTGACTTTGATTGGTCTGCATGATGTTGGTGGCTGGAGTGGTTTGAAAGAAAAGGTCACCACTGAAAGCCACTTCCACACATGGCCTGGCATGGATATTTCTGGTTTTGATAGCCCCATTGTTTCGGCGGTTGGTATTGTCTTCGGGCTTGGTTTCGTGCTCAGCTTTGGTTATTGGACCACGAACTTCGTTGAGGTTCAGCGCGCAATGGCTTCCGAGTCCCTTTCGGCAGCACGGAAAACTCCGATCATTGGTGCGTTTCCAAAGATGTTTATTCCGTTCTTGGTGGTGTTGCCCGGCATGGTTGCCAGTGTGACCGTTGCGGAATTGATGGGAAGCAACCCTACCGCGAAACCGAATGACGCGATCCTGCTGCTGATGCGTGACCTGCTTCCAAATGGTCTTCTTGGTATCGCGATCGCTGGCTTGTTGGCTTCGTTTATGGCTGGTATGGCTGCCAATATTTCCGCATTCAACACG
>JAUMZC010000080.1:12204-12513 GCA_030528295.1 Corynebacterium sp. | reverse complement strand
AGAGGATTTTAGTGCTGGTGTTGACTATTTAGGCACCATGGACATTGTTGATCGGGAACGGATCGGTGCTGTTGGGATCTGTGGCAGTGGCGGCTTTGCGTTAAATGCAGCCCGCGGGGACGTGCGAATCCGCGCGGTGGTTACGGTGTCGATGTATGACGTGAGCCGGATCAGCCGGTGCGGTTGGGAAGACGTAATGACCGTGCCGGAGCGCACACATTTATTGGAGGATATTGCGGAGCAACGTTGGCGGGATGTCGACGCCCGGCGCCCGGCGTTAACACCAAGCTTTCCGGATGCGATGCCCGA
>JAUMZC010000080.1:0-12194 GCA_030528295.1 Corynebacterium sp. | reverse complement strand
CGAGGAATTGGATCCAATCACGCAGGAGTTTTTTGAATACTATGTGACGGATCGCGGGCGGCACCCTCATGCGACTGGCGCGTTTACCGTGACGAGTGCTCCATCGCATATTTCCTATGGTGGCCTGCGCTATTTGGATGATCTGATGCCGCGGCCGATCCTGGTATTGGCAGGGGAGCATGCCCATTCGCGGAGCCTCAGCGAGACGATTTATCAGGACTACAACGGGCCAAAAGAGCTGGTGATCGTGTCTGATGCCAACCATATTGATCTGTATGACCGAGTGGAGATGATTCCGTTTGATACGATCGAGGATTTTTTCCGCAGTTCGTTGTGATGCGGTTTCAGCACCCCCAATGAGACAAGTTCAGACAGCTTAGTCTAGTATGTCTGACATACCTAATTTCCATAGCGATCTGAGATCACGGGGAGACACAGCATGACTTCAAAAACCTTCAACCCAGGCAAAGGCCCCGATTCCCCAGTGGGCATTGCTATTTTGGGCCAAGGCACCGTTGGGCGCGAGGTCCTCCGTATTCTATTAGCCAATAAAGACTCACTAGAGCATCGCGTTGGGGGCAAACTGGAAGTTCGCGGCGTGGCCGTGGGGGATCTATCAAAACCCCGCCCTGGTGTTGATGAATCATTGCTTACCGACGATGCAATGTCACTGATCAATCGGGACGATGTTGACATTGTTGTTGAGGTCATCGGCGGAATCGAATATCCGCGAGAAGTCGTGTTGGCGGCATTACGTGCCGGAAAGTCTGTGGTTACCGCAAATAAAGCGCTCGTTGCCGCGCACTCCGCGGAACTGGCAGAAGCGGCCGATGCGGCGGGCGTCGATTTGTATTTTGAAGCTGCGGTGGCTGCAGCAATTCCCGTTGTGGGGCCGCTGCGTCGTTCGCTTGCGGGTGACCAGGTGATTTCCGTTGCTGGCATCGTGAATGGCACCACGAACTTTATTCTCGACGCAATGGAAACATCGGGGGCGTCCTATGAGGAAATGGTGCAACAGGCCATTGAACTGGGGTACGCGGAGGCTGACCCAAGTGCGGACGTTGATGGGCATGACGCGGCGTCGAAAGCCGCAATTCTGGCATCACTGGCGTTTCATACCCGCGTGACCAAGGACGATGTGTATTGCGAAGGCATCTCGAAAATCACAAGCAATGACATCAAAGCAGCAAACGAAGCTGGCTACACCATTAAACTCCTCGCAATCTGCGAGCGCTTCACCAACTCTGCCGGTGAGGAAGTGATTTCCGCACGCGTGCATCCCACGCTCATTCCAAAACAGCACCCACTAGCAAGCGTCAGCAAGTCCTTTAACGCCATTTTCGTGGAGGCAGAAGCCGCAGGTAGCCTCATGTTTTACGGCAATGGTGCCGGTGGCGCCCCCACAACCTCAGCGGTACTCGGCGACCTGGTCGGTGCAGCCCGTAATAAAGTGCACGGCGGCCGCGCCCCTGGTGAATCTACCTACGCTAATTTCCCAATCGCAGATTTCGGTGACGTGATGACCCGCTACCACGTGGATATGCAAGTTGAAGACCGGCTTGGCGTACTCGCTGAAGTTGCCGCGATCTTCAGCGCACACGATATTTCCTTGCGCACGGTGCGTCAGGAAGATAAGGGAGAAACAGCGCGTCTCGTGGTGGTCACCCATGCTGCCCGCGAAGCTGACCTTGCGCGCACTGTCGAAAAGCTCAAAGAGTTGGAGGCTGTGAAAGAAGTCACCAGCGTCATCCGGCTCGAAGGCGAATAGAAGGAGTTTGCGGTGCCGACCCCATTACGCGTAGGCCAGAAAGTCAGCGTTAAAGTACCAGCTTCTTCCGCCAACCTCGGGCCAGGTTTTGATACCTTAGGGCTCGCACTCGGACTCTACGACACCGTTGAAGTGGAGGTCACAGAATCCGGGCTGGAAGTAGAGGTGTTCGGCGAAGGCGCTGGCGAGCTTCCGCTCGATGGATCTCACCTTGTGGTCAAAGCGCTTCGTTCGGCGTTAAAGGCATCAGATGTTGAGGCACCCGGTTTGCGGGTCGTTTGCCACAATACGATCCCGCAGTCACGCGGTTTAGGCTCCTCAGCAGCCGCCGCAGTTGCCGGTGTTGCCGCAGGTAATGGGCTTGCAGGTTTCCCGCTTGACGACGCCCAGCTTGTCCAGCTTTCTTCCGCGTTTGAGGGGCACCCCGACAACGCGGCAGCTTCCGTGCTGGGAAGTGCGGTAGTGTCCTGGACAGAAATTCCAGTGGATGGTCGAACCCAGCCACAGTATCGGGCAGTAACCATCCCTGTACATCAAAGCATTCGGGCATTGGCACTCATACCAGATTTCCACGCATCAACCGAAGCTGTGCGTCGGGTGCTCCCTTCTGATGTGACGCACCTTGATGCACGATTCAATGTGTCCCGCTGTGCCGTGATGACCGTCGCACTCCAACATCACCCGGAACTGTTGTGGGAGGGAACGCGGGATCGATTGCACCAGCCGTATCGTGCTGACGTCCTGCCCGTCACCGCAGAATGGGTGAACCGCCTGCGTAACCGTGGTTTCGCGGCATACTTGTCAGGTGCCGGTCCGACCGCCATGGTACTTTCTGTAGAGCCAGTACCGGAGAGTATTTTGGACCAGGCGCGCGAGGCGGGGTTGAAAGTCATGGAACTGCCAGTCGCTGGACCGGTGGAAGTGACTGTGGTTTCGTAACCTATGCCGAGGGGTTTGCTTTTCGAATCACTATTTCGCAGGCGCTTGGTTGTGCTTGGGGATGAAGCTCAACCTCTGCTGTTCCGTCTGAGCACGGACCAAGCACCTCAGTGAGAAATCCGCGATGAATGGAACAAACTAATTGGGATGGTGGTTGCCGTTCAGAGGAGAACGGGCAGGCATGAACGGTGATGTTCGTTGCATCGTCAGCTATGGTGTGCGTGTGAGGGTCGAAACCTAAGCGGCGTAGTACTCGAACAAGTGACTCGCTGGCTTCGGCGACACTGGACCAAGGTATGCCAGATCGATTGAGCCGACGCGCCCATTGAACCCCAATTTCTTCAGCGCGTTGAAGTGCATTTTCGTCATTGGGGTCGCCCAACAGCTCTGCCAAGGTGTTGATGAGTTCCGCATGCTCATCAAGCAGCACGTTACTTGCAGGGACGCGGGCGTGAAATACTACCGAAGGACGCCCCCGCCGGCCACTTTGTTTGCGTTCTGTCACAACTGCACGCATGTCACATAATTCGTCGAGGTGAGCTCGTACCGTATTGATGTGCATATCAAGTTTTTGCGCAATTTCAGACGCTTTTGCTCCATCTTCAAACGAATGCAAGGTCTTTAAGACGAGACGCTGCATACGGGAAAGCGGCAGCGCATCTGCGGCAAGACGCCCGGTGGGCTGCGGATTCATTGAAGTGTTGGGCACGTATTAGAGTGTACCCACGGGACCTTTTGATTATGGCTAGTTACAGCGAACCGTTGGATGGATCGAGATCGCTAATGTTTTGGTGGCTACGATGACACGGTCCGAGACATCGAGTTCCAGTCTGGCGGCGGACGTGGTGGTGATTGGTACCCGAACTATAGTTCCGCAGGTCTCGATATGAACCTCGGTGACCGTGCCGAAGGATTCGATAGATCGAATAATTCCATTCCACAGGTTTTTCGTGGATTCTTCCACCTTGAAATGATCGGGGAGCCGAATACTCGTCGCCTGCGGATCGAATATACATAGGGCTTGGGACCCTACGGCGATATTCGAATCTTGTGCGATTCCGTAGATTATTTCCGAACCAGCGTGCAGGGTAATTACGTCATCGTCAATGTGGACAACTGTTCCGGAAATTCGATTGATGCCAGATAGTTGGGCGACGAAGTCATTAGGAGGTGCGGCAAACACATCGTCTACCGATCCTTGGACGATAGTCTTGCCATGGTCTAAAACCACAACAGGTTTGGCGAGGCTAGCGATTTCCAAAGGGTTGTGAGAAATAAGAATGGTGGTGCGGTCGCCAACACTGGCGCGGAAAAACTCTCTCCATCGTTGTGCAGCAGCTACGTCTAATGCGGCGAATGGCTCATCCAAAATCAATGTTCGAGGACGCGATGCCAAGGCTCGAACGAGCGCAACTTGAGCTGCCTGCCCACCAGAAAGCGAGGAGATCTTTGCATGCTCGATCGTTTCCAACCCAGCTGCGCGAATGAGCTCCGATGCCACGGAGGAAGTGTGAGCAATCATTGCGACTGCCTGATGTACCGTCATGTGAGGAGGAAGTCCGTGCCGCTGTGATAGCAAGACAACGCCGCGTTGATGCGCTGGAACGAAAGTATTCCCGTCGACGGTATGGTCGTCGATACGCACCAAAGCGCCACGCATGCGTCCTGAAATCAGGTGCGCCAATGTTGTTTTGCCGGCGCCGTTTGGTCCCACAATGGCCGTAGTTGAATTGGCGGGAACATGTGCCTGAAGCTCACCACGCTGCACGGTAATTGTTGCCCCGCCGTTCATAGGAGCGCTATAGGTGCGGAGTGCAGCTACATCAAAATGCTCACCGATAGTTGTGGCTTTACTGAGCGGGTGTTGTCGGCGGAGTAGTAATGAAATTGCGCCGGTAATGGCAAGTACCGCCGTTGCAAGGGCCACGAGGAACAAGGCCAGTACCAGCGCGCGATCAGGATCAATTTCGCGGTCGAGATAGATCCCAAGTGGCATGGTGCGAGTAACCCCTGGCAATGAACCAGCAAAGGTCAAGGTTGTGCCGAATTCGCCAAGGGAGCGACCAAGTGCCAACCCGGCACCGGTAATAATCGCAGGTGCAACGGCGGGCAAAATAATCCGGAACACCAACGTTGTAGGTCGTAGCCCTAGGCCAGCAGCACTGGAAATAATCTCCTGATCGAGATGCCGTAACGCCTGGTCAACGGCAACAACGACGAACGGCAACGAAATAAACACGTGGGATACAACGACGCCTGAAAACGCGAAGCTGAACTGCCAACCTAAGGAATTCAATAGTGGAGCGGTGATGCCGCGGCGCCCTAGTGCCGCTGATAACGCAAGTCCGCTCACTACTGGAGGCAATGCCAAAGGCAAAATGACCAATAGGCGAATCACCCCAGCGCCTCGCTGCAATGAGCGTAGCCAGAGGGCGAGTGGCACACCGAGCAGAGTGGTGATCACCATCGACAACAACGCTGAGGATAATGTGACCCGTAACAGTTCATGTGTTTCTGGGGCGCTGCCAACTTCAACAAGACGGCTCCAGGGAACACGCAGGAACAGTGCAATGATCGGGCCGACGATTACCGAGGCGGCGAGAAACCCGCCGAGCAGTACTACCGGGGGTAGTACCAGTCGGCTGGAGCGCAATGGCAGATCAGCAGTGTTCATTTACTGGCTGGGCGAAAAACCATGATCAGTCCACAATGTATTAGCTTCTTGTGAGTCAATGAGCTCGACAAACTCTTGCGCCGCACTCTGGTTTTGGGAGGCTGTGACAACCGCCGCAAGATAATCGTTTGGATCGGCTTCTGATCCAGGAACCTCAAACACCTTGACACTATCGCCAGCTGCGATGGCATCGCTCGAGTACACCCAACCGGCATCGGCTTCACCCGAAGTCACCTTGCCCAAGACGTCGGTGACGGAGTGTTCGCGGGACACGAATTCCAGGCCAGGCAATAGTTTTTCCACAAACTTTTCAGTGGTGCGACCACACGGTACCTGGGAGTCACAGGCTACAACCTGAGCGTTTCGCAGAGAGTCATCCACTCCAGTGATGTTTGCAGGGTTGTCTTTGGGTGTCACCAGCACGATGTGGTTGGTGGCCACTACCTTAGGTTCTTTGACTACACCTGCTTCTACTGCGCGATCCATGGTCGGCTTATCGGCAGTAATAAGCACGTCGCCTGGGCTACCGTCGATGAGTTGCTGGACTAGTGTTGATGACCCTGCATTCACAAATGACAGTTCTTGCTTGCTCAGGGCAGTGAGGTCTTCACTCAACACCCGAGTTGAGGCTGCGGCTAACACGGTGATTGGTGTACTCGCGGCAGTTGATTCCACGGTGGTGGTTGCTTCGCCGCCGCCGCTGCAAGCGGTTGCTACTCCCAGGATCATTGCCGCAGCAGTTGCACGTTGGATGTTTTTCACGATGTGGTGCACCTTTCTTATGCTCCGTACGAACGAGCTTGTTGGGCGTCGGATGGGCGTGTGTGAATTGACTCCCAACCGGCGCGTCGATGGTCTTCCATAGTGGCTTCACGTGATCTGTACACCACGTATGGCCTGGTAGCATACCCGACAGGTGCTGAAAATACGTGTACGAGGCGGGTAAACGGCCACGCGATAAACAAAATCAGTCCTGCGACAATATGCAGTTTAAATGCCAATGGCACATCGGCCATTAATTCTGGCTGGGGCTGGAATGAAAAGACGCTTCTAAACCATGGAGAAATGGTTTCGCGGTAGTCGTAGCCGTGTGAATCGCCCAAAATTTGTGTACTCACTGTGGCAAAGGTTCCCAGGAGGATCGCTGCGGTGAGTAGCAGATACATGATTTTGTCGCCGACCGATGTGGCCAGATGCACAGTGCGCACTACGAACCGTCGGTACAGTAAACCAATGAGCCCCAGCACCGCAGCTAAACCGAAGAGTGTTCCAATGTAGGCGGCTACAAAGTGATAGGCACTCTCACTAACACCAATCGCTAATGTCCATGATTTGGGAATTGCTAGTCCGATGACGTGACCGCCGATAACTCCAAGCATGCCGTAGTGGAATACCGGCGAGGATAATCGTAGAAGTTTGGATTCATAAATTTGCGAGGATTTTGTGGTCCAACCGAATTGGTCGTAGCGCCATCGCCAAATCGTTCCGATAATAAATACCGCTAACGAAAGCCACGGAAAAGCCACCCACAAAAACGTATCTAAATTCGTCATTGTTATGTCCTTTAATTGACGCTGGTGGGAAAGGGGAGTGGGGTGCCAATACCGACAAGTTCGGCGGGCGGCCCCTGACGGATAAGATCGTGATAGTAGGCCTTGGTTTCAGCATCAATCTCCGGCAGTGACATGCATAGCGCTGTAATCACATGGCAATAGGGGGACGATAAATCTTCCAAGGCGGTGCGTAACACTTCTAGCCCATCGCGGTGTGCGGCGAGCATGTCGACGGCCGCGCGGTGGGACGCGGCGTCGGCACGCGCGGATGCTTCCAACACAACGCATGCATGATCAGGCAGTTCTTTGCGCGTAAGTTCGAAACCTAATCCGCGGATCGCGTCTTGAAATGCCACAATGGCAGCACCGCGCTGACGTGTATCGCCTACGGCATAGTAGGACAAATACAGTGAACAGCGGCGACGTTGATCGAATGTAGTGACATAGTGTTCTGCCAATGCCCGTATTCCGCGATCTCGTACGTATGTGCAAAACGCATCCAAATGGTCAGCAATTGGAGCGGGCAGAGTAGCGAGTTGGGATTCCACGGCATCGAGCGTTTCGACGAATGACGCGTTCGGATAATCCAACAGCAACGAACATGCCATATGCACAAGTTGCCGCTGTTCGGTACTCAAACGAATGGGCGATACGAACATGGTCATTGCATTGCCTTTGTATCGGGGAACATCTCAGCTGGACGCGTGCCTGTTGGCCATGCAGCTAAACTCACTTTCGCTCCGCCTCGGCAGGCTTCTGGTGCGCCTTCACCGAGACCATGGAATGCCGCCACCGTCAGATTGCGTTGGCCGGGAAAATCAGCGATGGCTGCATCTAGGCCAGCAATACCGCGTGGCGTTTCCGTGTGTGTTGTGGGAATAACATAACGGTCGTCATATTTGGCGATTGCAAGCAGACGATGCATTTTTCGTAGTTGCGCGCCGGTCATGCCAACAGCGGCGGCAATGTCTTCTTGCGGCTCGCGTCCCAAATTGATGTCTCGCATATATGAGCGCATCGCGGCGAGCCGTCGTAACACACGTTCCACCGGTCGAGGGTCGCCAGCAGTAAACAAACCAGCGAGGTATTCCAGTGGGATACGCATGGTGGAAATTGCGGTGTAGAGGATTTTATGGTCCTCACCATCATTGCCAGTTGCGGTTACTTGATCCACTACAGGTGAAAGCGGTGGAATATACCAGACCATTGGCAGTGTTCGATACTCCGGATGCAGCGGTAAAGCCACCTCATATGTGGAGATCAAGTCCCATATTGGAGATTGTTGCGCAGCTTGAACCCAGCCGCGGGGGATTCCTTCACGTTCTGCTGCGGCAATGACCGAAGGGTCAAACGGATCCAACAAGATGGATCGTTGCGCAGCATACAAATCGGTTGGATCCGCAACACTTGCTGCTTCGGCGACGCGGTCGGCGTCGTACAGCAACACGCCGAGGTAGCGTAATCGCCCTACGCAAGTTTCCGAACAAACTGTCGGCTGTCCGGCTTCGAGGCGGGGGTAGCACAAGGTACATTTTTCAGCTTTACCCGACTTATGATTGAAAAATACTTTCTTATAGGGGCATCCGGAGACGCACATACGCCAACCACGGCAGCGATCCTGGTCCACCAACACGATGCCGTCTTCGGTGCGCTTATACATTGCGCCAGAGGGGCAGCTCGCCACGCAGGTGGGATTGAGGCAGTGCTCACAGATACGTGGAAGATAGAACATAAAGGCGTTTTCAATTTCGGTTTTTACCTTCAGGTTCATTTCGTGCAGTACGGGGTCTTCCGAAAGTGTTTCCATGGAGCCGCCGAGGTCATCGTCCCAAGCCGAAGACCATTCAACTTTATTAATTGGCTGTCCAGTGAGCTGGTTGAGCGGCCGGGCGCTGGGTTGCGTCTGCTGTCCTTGAGGGGCGCTGAGTAGCTTGTCGTACTCATAGGTCCACGGTTCGTAATAGTCCGAAATATCCGGAAGATTAGGGTTATGGAAAATGGTGGCTAGTTTGCGTAGCCGCCCGCCGGAACGTGGCTTGAGCTTTCCGCCCCGTGTGCGTTGCCATCCGCCTTCCCATTTGTCTTGGTTTTCCCAAGCACGTGGATAACCAACACCAGGGCGTGTTTCTACATTGTTGAACCAGACGTACTCCACACCTTCGCGGTTGGTCCACGCTTGTTTACACGTGACAGAACACGTGTGGCAACCAATACACTTGTCTAGGTTCATCACCATTGCGATTTGCGCCATGACCTTCATCAGTACTGCACCTCCTGGGAACGACGACGAATTTTGGTGACCTCATCACGGTTATTTCCCGTGGGGCCGATGTAATTGAATGCATAGGTCAATTGCCCGTACCCGCCAATAAGATGCGTCGGTTTGATCATGATGCGAGTCAGAGAGTTGTGCGTACCACCGCGTCGTCCAGTTCGCTCATTCAGTGGCGTGCCAACAGTGCGTTCGGATGCGTGGTGCATAAACGCTGTCCCCTCCGGCATACGGTGAGAGACCACGGCGCGTGCTGATACCACGCCGTTTCGGTTGTATGCTTCCACCCAATCGTTGTCTCTCACGCCGATCTTTTCGGCGTCCTTATGGGACATCCAGATCACCTGTCCACCGCGTGACAGCGACAACATGTGGAGGTTGTCAAAATACTGGGAGTGGATCGCCCACTTATTGTGCACCGTCAGGTACCGGACAGCGACTTCTGCAGTGCCGTTCTCTTCAGAGAGATCACCGGGTGCCGCCTCACCATAAAGGTGGTGTAGGTCCACAGGTGGTCGGAATATTGGCAATGATTCGCCGTATTCCTGCATCCAATCATGATCAAGGTAATAGTGCATGCGGCCAGATAGGGTATGCCATGGTTTGTCGTGTTCGACATTGATGGAAAACGCTGTGTATCGACGCCCTCCATGCTCAGAGCCCGACCATTCCGGCGACGTGATCACACCAACTGGGCGTTCAGATACGTCACGCCAAGTAATGCGACGTTCCTCGTCGCCTTCCGCGAGATGAGCAGTCGGCTTATCGCTTCCTGTACGAGCATCCAACTGCCTGAATCCTTGTAAGGACAATCGTCCATTTGAGGTCCCGGAAAGCCGCAGCACCATGTCACAAGCTTTCAGGTCAGTATCGATGAGCGTACGTAATCCCGATGAGGTTTCCGTTTGTCCGTTTGAACGCGCAAGTTCATCGAGTTCACGATCGGGATGATATGTGATGCCTTTGGTGGCCATTCCTAGCTTGGCTGTAAGCGGGCCGATGGTATTGAACTTTTCGGCCGTCTTGTGGTATTCCCGCACTACAGGCACTAATTTCGGCATCGTCACGCCGGGTATTAGTCCCACCGTGTCAATGTTTGGAACCACTCCGTGCGGACTGTTGAGCTCATCGGGGGAATCGTGAGCTAACGGTACTGCGACGACATCCGTTTGCGTACCTAGCCAGCTTTCTGCCATTGCACTAAAACGCGCGGCAAGATCTTGGAACAATTCGAAATCTGTACGTGCCTCCCACGGCGGATCGATCGCCGCATTGAATGAGTGGATAAACGGGTGCATGTCTGTGGAGGAAAGATCATGTTTCTCATACCACGTTGCCGCTGGGAAAATAATGTCGCTGACGAGTGTTGTTGACGTAGAACGGAAGTCCGAAGTCATCATCAGGTCGAGTTTGCCGTGGGCCGCGTCTCGCCATGTGATAGATGTAGGACGCATCTCCGGGGCTACTTCGGCGGCGGTGGCATCGGAATCTACCCCAAGCATGTGTCGCAAAAAGAACTCGGTTCCTTTGGCCGAAGATCCCATCAGGTTGGTGCGCCAGTTCAACAGGATTTTTGGATGGTTGACCACATTATCGGGATCCTCACAAGCAAACTGAAGTTCGCCACTTTGCAATTGCTGCACAATGTGCTCTTGTACAGGAATTCCAAGTTCTTCAGCCTCCGCACTAAGCATGAGGTTATTGCGGTTGAATTGCGGATACGATGGCATCCAACCGCGTTTCGCCGATTCGACCAGTGTGTCCGCCACCATGCGATCTCCAACCTTGCCTTCGCTGAGCGGTGAGGCGAAGCGGTCAGCCCGAGTCTGGTCGTAACGCCACTGATCGGTGGTGATGTACCAAAATCCGGTGGAAATCATTTGTCGTGGTGGGCGATTCCAGTCCAAAGCAAATGTATATTGGGCCCATCCTGTCTGCGGACGAAGTTTTTCTTGCCCAACATAGTGCGCCCACCCGCCGCCATTAATTCCTTGCGTGCCGCACATCGATGTTAAGGCGAGGAACGTCCTGTAGATGGTGTCTGCATTAAAGAAGTGATTGACACCTGCGCCCATGACAATCATTGAGCGACCTTTTGAATCTATGGCGTTTTGTGCGAACTCCCGCCCGATTCGAATGGCGCCTTGCATTGGCACGCCAGTAAGCTCCTCTTGCCAGGCAGGGGTACCAGGGCATGTAGCGTCTTCGTATGACGTTGGCCATTGGCCAGGCAGATGTAGCTCTTCCCGTTCCACACCGTAGGCTGCCAGCAACAGGTCGTACACAGTGGTTACGACGTGGTCGCCTACTTTCATCACTGGCACACCACGCTTGATGACGCCTGCCCCGACCGGGCCATGTGAACCAGCTTCACCAGGTAAGTCGAATCGTGGCAGCGAGATTTCCTCAGTGAATTGGGTGCCGGTGTCTGCTACGGACATTACGGGGTCGACATTATTGAGTGAAAGGTTCCACTTTCCGACGCCGTCGTCACCCCACCGGTCAGCAACGGTGCCACCGGGATCGACAACTTTTCCGGAGGCCTCCATTGCCAGCAATCGGTGCGTTGCGTTTGGTGTTTGTGCCAGGGTGTCATCAACACCAGCCATATCGGCAGCAGTGAGGAATTTACCGGCAGTTACAGTTCCGTCAGGATGCGTATCAAGCGTGACGAGGAATGGGGAATCCGTGTATTTACGCATGTAATCCAGGAAATATGGCGTTTTCTTGCTTACATGGAATTCCTTGAGGATTACATGACCCATTGCGAACGCAAGTGCACCGTCAGTACCAGGATTAATGCGCAGCCACTCATCTGCAAACTTGGTATTGTCAGCGAAGTCCGGTGAGACAACTACGACTTTTTGCCCGTGATAACGCGCTTCCGCCATGAAGTGAGCATCAGGCGTACGTGTCTGTGGCTGGTTTGATCCCCTCATGATGAGGTACGCCGAATTAAACCAGTCACCCGCTTCAGGCTCATCCGTC
>JAUMZC010000079.1 GCA_030528295.1 Corynebacterium sp. | reverse complement strand
ATCCGGAGTGGGAATATTTTGCAATAATTCCGTGGTATCCCAATGCGTTACTAATGGCGTAGCTGAACATCGATCAACTGCAACATAATACCGCTGCCCCTGAAAGTATTTCGCCGGACCAGCCAACGCATGAAGCTCAAAGACTACACCCATGAGCGGAAAATAAGTGAGCATTCGTTGTGCAGGTTCCAACTTTCCCCGCCAAGCACGCTGCGCAATCGCTTCAGCCTCAGCAATTGCAATACGAATTGGCAATGCCGCGGAATGCTGCTTGGCAGGACACATTATCGCATACTCGCTTCCGGTGGAAATTGATTAATCAACGTCGGATCAGTGGAAGAATCAGCGCCATGATGAGGTGGTGTTAACCGCGCGGTGTCCGAAATAGCAGTTCGCATATTCTCTGACACCGGATGCGATTGTTGCGTCACCAGCGACCCAACGATCATCGCGAGCGTGGAAAGCGTCAAACCGGACAACAGCGGATCTAAACCGGTACTTTCTGTCAAACCGCTGAGCTGCCACAGCACCACAACAACAGTTCCGGTGAGCATCGAAGCAACCGCACCAACCGAATTCGCGTTTTTCCACCACACCGCACATACATACGCCGGAACAAACGCTGCTCCGAGGATGGACGTGGCAAACACAACAAGCTCAAATACGGCTGGTGGCTGCCAAAACGCGATAACAACCCCGCCGAACGCGAGTGTAATCACAGCAAGCCGAGAAACCCACACCATCTGCCGTTCATTCATGTTCACCAGGAAAAATCGCCCGACAATATCTCGCGCGGCAATCGTGGAAGCTTGAAGCAGCAATGCGTCCGCTGTTGACATAATTGCCGCCATCACCGCAGCCATCACAATGCCAACACCAGCGCTTGGCAACACAACTTTCGCCACCTCAAAAATAGCTTGTTGAGGGTCATCCAACGACGGGAAAATCAGCAACGCAAACACGCCGATAATATATGGTGCCGGAATAAACAGAAGGTTAAACGCCGTGGAATAAATACCTGCGGTTCGGGCCACTGATGGCTGCTTCATTGCCATATGGGAGACCACAACATGCGGCCACCCCATATACCCAATGGAAAACAATAATAGCGCACCTACGATCACACCCCATTGACCTTGATAGCTTAAATCCGCGCCCCACATGGTAAGCAAGTTTGGATTGATCTCCCCGACTTTTTCATTGCCTTGGGTAAACCCGCCAACGTACTGCAACGTGGCGATAAAAATCCAGACCATACCAATCAGCATGACAATCGCTTGCACGAAATCGGTATACGCAACCGCCAAATAACCGCCAAGAAATGTGTATAACACAATCACGCCAACGGCGATAAATAGCGATATTTCAAAACTTAAACCAGTCACGGAAGCAAGACCTGAACCACCGGCGATAAATTGTGAAAGCACATAAATAAACAGGCAGACGAGCGCCACCGGGGCGGCAACCACACGCACCCATTTGCTTTCATACCGGTGCTCTAAGTACTCAATGGATGTCAACGAACCGAGTTTTTGAGAAAGTTTGCGCATTCTCCGGCCCAGCACCGAAAGGTTGATAATGCCGCCGCCAATATCGCCCAATGCGTACCACATACTGAAATAACCTTGGGTGTACGCCAGTGAACCAGCACCCAGGAACATGTAGCCGGACATGGACGATGATTGCAGACGCAGTGCAGTCACCGCTGGCCCAAGTGAGCGATCCCCAAGTAGGTAACTTTCCGAGTCACTGGAAGATCGGTTTGCAGTCCAAACTCCAATGCCCGCCATGGCCACAAAATACACAATGAGAAAAATCAGTGCGATGTTCACGCTGGTTCACCCCCTTCAATTTCATCAGCGAGGTGCCAATGTTTGCTGATTGCCCAAAAGACCGCCGTGTAGCAAATCCAAAATGCACAAACACCTATGATGGCAACAACCGTAAACGTGGGTAGGCCGAACATGGCATCATCCCCTAGCGTGTTAGTGAACGTAATACATATGCCTTACGTCACACTCAATCATTGATGTGTCATGGTTGGTAGCTGCATTCTGTCCTACAAAGCCCCACAATGTTGACACTCTGTATCTTGTCGGCGGTGTTGCGTGGGCGGTTCAATGAAAGCAACCGTACTGCACGCAAAGGAACTTCTTATGGCTCACAACGTGTTTAACACCGAAACCTTTCTGCAAGATTTCCACTTCACAAGCACATTCGGGGCGACACCAGCGGGAGGGGTTGACCGCCAAGCAGGCAGTAAGGAGCATGGCGCAATCCGAGATTGGTTTGTAGGGCGCGCCCGCGAACTGGGTTTTGATATCAAGATCGATGGAATAGGCAATGTGTTCGCCTCGCTCGAGTTCGTGCCAGGCGCTCACCACGTCTACCTTGGATCCCACCTTGATAGCCAACCATTAGGCGGCCGCTTCGACGGAACCTACGGAGTGATGGCCGCGCTCTATGCCGCCGCCCGTGTCAAGGCGCTTGCCGAGGCAGGCGACATCACCCCCTCACACAACCTTACGGTTGTTGATTGGTTCAACGAGGAAGGATCACGCTTTGTACCATCACTCATGGGGTCGAACGTTTATGCAGGTTTCTGGGATAAAGAAGCAACGCTAGCTACCCAGGATCCGCACGGTGTTACCGTTCGGGAAGCACTCGAAGCCACCGGATACTTAGGCAGTGATACTCCGCCGCCAATCGGAAGCTATGCCGAGTTACACATCGAACAAGGCCGCATCCTCGAACGTGAAGGCATCACCATTGGCGCAGTGGACCAATCGTGGTACACACAGAAACTCGTAGTAAAAGTCCTTGGCGAACAATCACACACTGGGGCGACCATTATGGCAGACCGGCGCGATGCCCTGGTCGCCGCCGCAGAAATCGTCCTGCTAGCAGAAGCCGTTGTGGATCACTTTGAACCTGAACAAATTGTCACTTCGGTGGGCAAATTCGATGTGTTGCCTAATTCCCCCATCGTGGTCCCGCGCCAGGTCGACCTGGTGATTGATATTCGAGCTGATCTACAACGCGATGTCGAACGTGCGCGCGACCTCCTGCGAAGCCAGATTGCGGATGTGGCGCGACGTCGAAATCTCACCATCGACGCACAAGATTTTGATATCCGCGATATCCAGCATTACCCAATCGAGGGCATCGAACTCACGGAGAAATCCTGCGCCGACCTTGGCGTATCGGTCCGCCGAATGCGCACCATGGCCGGCCACGATTCGGTAGTAATGAACCGCATTGTGCCAGCTGTGATGGTGTTTATTCCGTCTATTGGTGGCGTTTCGCACTGCGAACGTGAGTTCACTACGGACGAGGACATGGTCACCGGCGTCGACGTGCTCACTGGAATCGCCATCCGCATGGTCACGGGAGCACTTGACGACGTCGCCCCCGGCGAACCTCACGCAGATTTCTAGCACCTGTTCGAACTTCCGCCGAAAGATCCAAGGAGGATTTCACCATGGCGACCACATTGATTCACGGTGGAATTGTCGTCACCGCCACCGGCCAGCATCGTGCCGACGTTCTCATCGACGGCGAAACGATCGCCGCAGTCCTCAATCCGGAATCGACACTATTGGGCCACAACCTCAAAGAAACCGTCGACTCAGTGCTTGATGCTAGCGGGAAATACGTCGTCCCCGGCGGCATTGATGCGCACACCCATATGGAAATGCCCTTTGGTGGCACCACTGCCTCTGACACCTTTGAAACGGGAACGCGCGCCGCCGCCTGGGGTGGCACCACTACAATCATCGATTTTGCAATCCAACGATTTGGCGAACGTGTATTTGACGGCCTAGAGGCATGGCACGATAAAGCTCGCGGCGAATGCACTATCGATTACGGCTTCCACCAGATCATCGGCGAAGTTAATGCGGATTCATTACAAGCGATGGCGCAACTGCCGGACGAGGGCGTGTCCAGCTACAAAATGTTTATGGCATATCCGGGTGTGTTTTACAGTGACGACGCCCAGATCTACCAAGCAATGCGAAAAGCTGCGGATACTGGGCTGCTCACCATGATGCATGCCGAAAACGGCCCGGCTATCGACGCCATGGTTGCCGAACTCTTGGCCGAAGGCAAAACGGATCCGTATTACCACGGCGTCGCCCGCGCATGGCAGATGGAAGAAGAAGCTACCCACCGCGCCATTATGCTGTCCAATCTCACTGGCGCCCCCTTGTATGTTGTGCATGTTTCTGCCAAACAAGCAGTACAGCAGCTGGCCATGGCACGCAACGACGGGCACAATGTCTTCGGCGAAACGTGCCCGCAGTACCTGTATCTTTCATTGGAGGATCAACTGGGAGCACCGGGATTTGAAGGTGCGAAATGGGTGTGCTCCACGCCGCTTCGTTCCAAACATGAGCACCATCAAGACCACATGTGGCAAGCGTTACGCACCAACGATATTCAAATGGTTTCTACCGATCACTGCCCGTTCTGTTTTAAAGAACAAAAGGAACTGGGTCTTGGCGATTTCTCCAAGATTCCCAACGGCATCGGCTCGGTAGAACACCGTATGGATTTGATGTACCAAGGCGTGGTCAACGGCAATATTTCGCTCGAACGCTGGGTGGAAATCACCTCAACAACGCCCGCTCGAATGTTCGGTTTATACGGCAAGAAAGGCGTGATCGCACCAGGCGCCGACGCCGATATTGTGATCTATAATCCCGACGGTCACACCAAGATTGGTATCAACGACACCCACCATATGAACATGGATCACTCCGCTTGGGAAGGCTTTGAAATCCAAGGTCATGTGGATACCGTGCTCTCCCGCGGACGAACAATTATTCACAACAATGAGTACCTAGGTTCGAAGGGTCACGGCAACTACCTTCATCGAGGCGCCTGCCAGTACCTGGTCTAACCACGCTTGCCGGGCACACCCGGAGACACCTTCCCCGTACACTTTTCGACGTCGCACATCGAAAGGCTGGCGGGGAAGTTTCATGTTTGCATCAACCTATTGACGACTTCCGTTCTCGCATCCTACACTGTGAATGAATAAACCAAATATTCATTCACAGCTTGATCGGGCATGTTCCCTTACCGATCTAATCGATACACGAAGGGTGTCAAGGTGAAAAAGATGTTGTGGTGGCTCATTGCGATCGGCGTTCTCATCATCGGCATCGCGATTGCATACAGCGTGTTGTTGGCGAACAACAACATCGGCGATCAAACCAAACTCGAACGCAGTTTCACGAAGGAGGAACAACAGACCATCGAGGAACATAGCATCTCACATGACGAGCTGCGCAAACATAATGGCAAAGATGCACCTCCTTTAATCGCGATCAACGGCGTCGTCTACGACCTCTCGGGCACTCCATCATGGGCACAAGGACTGCATCATGGTGTACAAGCAGGCACTGATGGCACCGATAGTTTCATCCGATCGAGGCACGGCAAGGAGACGCTGGAAAAGATGACAGTCGTAGGCTCACTCGACCCGTAGTACGATAAAGCCTATGACACAGGCGAAAGACGCACTCCTCGAAGCCGCCCGAACTGTGTTCCTACGACATGGCTACAAAAAAACATCTGTAGCCGAAATTGCCACCGAAGCAGGCGTCGCGGTAGGTAGCGTGTACAAGTTCTACCCCTCAAAACAGCAGCTCTTCTTCGACGTATACTTCACAGAAAACGCAGCTCAAAAGCAACAAATCGTCGAAGAGATTCAATGGGATAAGCCACGTGAAGCGTTTCTTGCCTTCCTGACCAGAAACGCCGCCGTGGTTACCACCAACAACATCTTGTCCGCCTGGAATGAACCTTCCATCTCCACCGAACTACATCAGGAATGTTTGAAACGCTGCCAGCACACAAACTACGGAGATTACCTCCACGCACAAGTTTCAACTTGGCGGGCTGACGGACACCTACAAGGGGAATTCACGGAAGAATTCCTCGATAATCTCCTTGAAGCAACGCGACAGCTCGATATGCTCAACGGCATCACCACCGAAACTAAAGTGTTTATCATCGAAGCCATCATCGAAAAACTATTCCCCGAACAATAGTGTTATTGTAAGCGGATTTCCCCCTCCCAACGAGCGATCCTCGCCTCAGCAAATCTCTTCCACGCATACAGTTCTGAATGCAACAGTGTTTTCTTTGCATCCGGTATCTGCTCGATATCGAGGGCTTGCTCAACATCACAGATAACTTCCTCAAGGCTCATCCGTTGGAAGCGCAAGTCATCAAAACATGTAGACACTAAATAATATGGATAGTTTCGTGTTCGATAGATCGTAATATCGGGAACGGCCACCAAGCCCAAACTATCCAACGTCAGCACATGACTTGCATTATCGACGTCCGCGGGCCCCTGAATCTTCTCACGTGTCAATACCGCTCCCCCACCAATAACCGCTGGCTCTGTTCCGGAAACTACCTCAGTCAAACCATGAACCCACACATGCCCCCGAATCTTTGCGCTGCCCCAAACCTCAGCGGCACCACCCACAATAGCGTTTTCGAACACTTGGGCAGCTCCCGAGATGATCGCACTCTGCAACACGCTCGCCCGATCACAGACTTGGGCATACTCACTCGCAAGTGCTTGCCCGCAAACATGTGCATCACCAAAAATTTTGGCATCATTCTCAGCGAACGCATCTTGCTCCAGTCTGGCACTTCCGAAAACTTCCGCATCATCAGTTATCCAGCAATTCCCATCCTGGGCAAGGTTCCAATCCCCTTCAACCCACCCTCCCAAATCACCGAGATCAGCACGCCCGGCTGGCAGTTCCCGAAGCGCGCGGATACGAAATAGCCGAACACCGTGGGAATTAATTTTCGATTCTTCACTCAGTTCATATTTGGGCGCCACGGTGTCAGCGTATCAATCCCAAATATGAACTCAGCGAATGTTCGACGCTACAGCCCGGCCGCAGCTCGGAGTTCCGCTACGCGATTTGTTTGTTCCCACGGCAGATCAAGGTCGGTGCGTCCAAAATGACCATACGCAGCGGTCTGCGCATATATTGGTCGACGAAGATCAAGCTCTCGAATAATTGCCGCTGGTCGCAGATCAAATACTTGCGAGACTGCAGCTTGGATCGCGGCGTCGGTAAGCCCTTCTGCGGCGGTGCCAAAGGTTTCCACATAGAGCCCCACCGGTTTGGCCCTACCGATTGCATACGCGACCTGCACTTCAACGCGGTCCGCAAGGCCTGCTGCCACAACATTTTTTGCCACCCAACGCATCGCATACGCCGCCGACCGGTCAACTTTACTTGGGTCTTTTCCAGAAAATGCGCCGCCGCCATGACGAGCCATACCGCCGTACGTATCCACAATTATTTTGCGCCCGGTCAGGCCAGCGTCACCCATCGGGCCGCCAAGAATAAATGAGCCGGAGGGGTTCACGAGCAGCTGGAGATCGGATCCGACGTATGCCCCAAGGTTTGCGTCCTCAATAACCCAATTCAGAACATGTTTGCGAAGTTGCTCTTCGAGCCAGGCCTGCGTCACATCAGGATCATGCTGCGTGGAAATAACAACAGTATCCAGGTGGCTCGGGTTGTTCTGCGCATCATAGGCGAACGTCACCTGGGTTTTCCCATCCGGCCGCAGATGCGGAACAATGCCCTCTTTTCGAACTTGCGTAAGACGACGCGCAAGGCGATGCGCTACGGAAATAGGCAGCGGCATAAACTCAGGCGTTTCGTTCGTGGCGTACCCGAACATCAACCCCTGGTCGCCAGCACCATTACGATCTTCCTCGTCAACCTGCGCACCAGATCGAACTTCTTGCGATTGATCAACACCGGCACCAATTTCCTGGCTTTGCTCACCGATCGCAACAGTAACTCCGCAGGTTGTGCCGTCAAAGCCAACTTCGGAGGACGTGAAGCCAATATCGCGAAGTTTATTTCTCACCAATTGAGGAATCTCCACATAACCACCGCAGCGGACCTCGCCCACAATATGGACCAGCCCGGTTGTCACCACGGTTTCTACAGCAACTCTGGAGTGCGGGTCCACTTCCAACATTGCGTCAAGGATCGTATCCGAGATAGCGTCGCAAATTTTATCTGGATGACCTTCCGTGACTGATTCGGAGGTAAAGAGACGGACTGAAGTGCCCAATGAAGTTTCCTTTGATGCGTGGCTATTACAACTCCACTCAATCTAGACTAAGCTGTCTAAAAAGGCAATACTTACTAGTTGGCCCGCTCAATCACGTCCCAAATCTGTGCCGCTACCTCGAATTTTGAACCATGGGACACTTCAATCACGTCCCCCTGTTTGGTTAATACCCAACCCATATTTGTCGTCTGGCCGAATACCTTGCCAAGGCCGACTTCATTACACATCAACACATCACAGCCCTTACGCTGCAACTTAGTTTGTGCATGTTCTAAAGCAGATTGTTCGGCATCCCCCGTCTCAGCAGCAAACCCGACGATCAGTTGGTGGGGTTGTTTATCACGAACTAAGCCTGCAAGAATATCCGGGTTCTCCACCAATTGGAGTTGCGTCAATTCGGCAGCATTCTTTCCCTTTTTGAGTTTCACATCCGCCGCAACCTCGGGACGGAAATCAGCGACAGCAGCAGCCATAATAATAATGTCTGCAACACTGGATTCTTCTTCCATCGCCTCTTGCATTTCCACCGCTGAACCGACGCGAACAACCCGAGCACCAGACGGCGTTGGCAAGTCATCTGTAGCTGCGGCAACGAGCGTCACATCGGCGCCACGATGAACAGCAATTTCAGCCAGCGCAAAACCCTGTCGCCCAGATGATCGATTACCCAGGTACCGTACCGGATCCAAATTTTCTTGCGTTCCCCCCGCGCTAATCACAACCTTTTTTCCCTCCAACGTACGTTCGATTTTCTGGCCTTCAAGAACAGCCAATGCGAGTGCACCAATCTGGTCAGGTTCCGGCAACCTTCCCGGACCACTGTCCTTACCCGTCAGCCTGCCATGCGCCGGCTCCAACACAACAACTCCCCTGCTGCGAAGCGTAGCGACGTTCGCTCGGGTCGCCGGGTGATGCCACATTTCGGTATGCATGGCTGGGGCAACCACCACCGGACAATGAGCAACAAGACACGTCGCGGTGAGCAGATCATCTGCACGCCCTACGACCATGCGTGCGAGCACATCAGCAGTCGCTGGAGCAATCACGATCAAATCTGCTTGCTGGCCAATATTGACGTGCCGGACTTCGTCCACAGCGTCGAATACGCTCGTTGACACTGGGTTGCCGGAGAGTGCTTCGAAGGTCGCAGCCCCCACAAAATTCAACGCGGCGGTGGTGGGTACCACATGCACATGATGACCTAATTCCGTAAACAACCGGACTAAGTGACATGCTTTATACGCAGCGATGCCTCCTGCGACTCCGACGACAATATTTTTGCTCACCACAATTCAAGTATTCCTTCGTTGCTACATACACCGGTAGGGCCTCCTCACCTCCAACATTTAGGGAAGAGACCCTCACAGAAATTATGTTATTTAGCCCTCGGTATGGTCCAAGAGACGACCATTGATTTCACGCAATGCGATAGACAATGGCTTTTCTTGAGCATTTGGTGTGACCAAGGGGCCTACAAATTCAAACACGCCTTCATCGGCTTGTTGGTAGTAGCTATTGATCTGGCGTGCACGTTTAGCAGCAAAAATCACTAGCGCATATTTGGACGATACTTTATCCAAAAGATCATCGATTGGTGGAGCAGTAATGCCGATCGGCGGATCAAACACATCCCGATTATTGGCAGTCACGTTAGTCACATGCACCTTTACAACAGTGGTGGTCAGTAAAAAAAATTATAAACCCAGCAAAATCGCACGCAAAGTTGCGACAGCTTCGTCAATATCATCATTGATCACAACGTGATCAAATTCGCCTTGCGCTGCTAATTCACCGCGAGCGGTTTCAAGGCGACGCTTGATAACTTCTTCAGATTCGGTGCCTCGTCCAGTGAGCCGCTCAACCAAAACGTCCCAAGACGGAGGGGCGAGAAACACGGAATGCGCCTCTGGCATCTTCTGAACAATATTCCTAGCGCCTACAAGATCAACCTCCACAAGAACAGGACGTCCCTGCTGAAGCGCATCTTGCACTGGGCCTGCTGGGGTCCCGGATCGTTGTAATCCACCATGGATATCCGCCCATTCGAGCATTTCTCCACGATGAATGCGCTGTTCAAATTCCTCCGCTGTTACGAAGAAATAATCACGACCATCAACCTCACCTGGCCGAGGCTGGCGAGTAGTCATGGAAACGCTGAAATACAGATCCGGGACTTCGTCACGCAAACGCGCAACAACCGTAGATTTACCTACGGCGGAAGGGCCGACCAATACTACTAGCCGACCCAACGAACTATGTGTGGTCAACTTAGTCCTCGTCGCTAAAGCCGAAGCGCTCCAGCAGTGCACGACGCTGACGATCGCCTAGTCCACGAAGACGACGAGTTTGGGCAATCTCCAACTCATCCATGATCTCCTTAGCTTTCACTTTGCCTACCTTCGGCATAGCTTCAAGCAAAGCCGAAACTTTAGTCTTGCCGATGATTTCGTCGGTTTGAGCCTGGGCCAGGACCTCCTTGAGGTTCGTGCCACCGCGCTTGAGCTTCTCCTTCAGCTCTGCACGTGCCTTGCGGGCCTCAGCGGCCTTAGCGAGGGCTTCCTTGCGCTGCTCGTCGGTCAACTTGGGAAGGGCCACGGGGTTCCTCCGATTCAAATAAACGGTCAATGTTCTTTCGGTAATGTCTACCAGATTTCGGCGGTCTACAGAACACCTGCAGACAACCGAGCCGGGATCAGCATAGCATTATCTCGGAAAAGTCAAAGGTGGCGCTCCCGAAATCCCATGTCAATGAGATCTCGGAAACGTACTTTTCGGGAAGAATTCACCTGGGAAAACCCGGGAAGTTTCGCGCTTGCGACGAAACCTGTTTCCGCAGGTCAGCCACATTTGGACCGGCCGTTAAAATACCTCGCGACATGTTTGGAAAGACAAGGTGTTCGATGTCTTGAGCGAGTTCGCTCACATCTTGAGCACTTGCGCCTTGCGTCCCAACACCAGGCATTAATACTGGACCATTTATATTGTGCAAGTCGGGCGTGTCGTCCAGCGTTGCACCAATAACAACACCAATATTGCCCGCAACCTCATGTTGAGCATTATCAGCGGCCACCAAATCCACCATTTGCTGACTTAATGAAACACCTAAAGAATTCACACAATCTTGCACTGCGCGACCCTCGGGATTTGAAGTAGCAGCTAAAACAAATACTCCTTTATTATATTTTTCTGCTAATTGCAATGCCGGGGTAAGCGCACCGTACCCTAAGAATGGTGAGACTGTTAGCGCGTCGGCACACAATGGAGAATCGGGATCAAGCCAGGCAGCAGCGTATGCAGCCATCGTTGAACCAATGTCCCCGCGCTTTGCATCAGCCACTACCAGAGCACCTTGGGCACGCAAACAATCGATAGTGTTTTCCAATACCGAAAAGCCAGCGCTGCCAAAGATTTCATAAAAAGCAACCTGAGGTTTTACTAAAGCGACAGTATCGCCAAATGCTTCAACACAGATCTTAGAAAACTGTTCCAAGCCTTCTGCGGACACAGGTAGTCCCCATTCAACAAGCAGAGCCGGGTGCGGATCGATGCCCGCGCACAGCCGCCCCCGCGTTGCCGCGACGTCGAGAAGTTGTTCACCAAAGGTCATGTGTAATCAAGCTCCTGCAGTGGACACACTCCAAGTTCGCCAGCACGCAGCGCCTCAATACCCTGCACAGCAGCCGTTACACCCTGCACCGTCGTGACCAGCGGAATTCCCATATTGACGGCCGCAGCGCGGATATCGTAGCCATCGTGTCGGGCACCAGAAGAACCAGCTGGAGTATTCAAAATCAAATCAACCTCACCGTTATTGATTCGGTCGACAATCGAAACTCCGTCCGATCCTGCCTTGACATCGGATTGCTTGAGCACCGTTTCGCACGCAACACCGTTCCGCCGTAGCATCCCCGCAGTACCCGCCGTCGCAAGCATTTTGAAGCCCAACGAAGCAAGCCGCTGAATTGGGAAAATCAAGGTGCGCTTATCTCGGTTCGCCACCGAAACAAACACGGTACCTTGCGTAGGCAACGCCCCAAACGCGCCCGCTTCTGCTTTCGCATAGGCGGCACCGAAGTTATCAGCCAGGCCCATCACTTCGCCCGTTGATTTCATTTCGGGGCTGAGCAATGAATCCAACATTGTGCCGTCGGGGCGTCGGAACCTATTAAATGGCAGTACCGCCTCTTTCACCGCAATTGGTGCATCAAGCGGCAACGAACCGCCGTCGTGCGACGTCGGAATCATGCCTTCAGCCTGCAATTCCGCCAACGTCGCACCAAGCATAATTCGGGACGCCGCCTTCGCTAACGGAGTACCCGTTGCTTTGGATACAAATGGCACAGTACGTGACGCGCGCGGATTTGCCTCAATGACGTACAGAATGTCATCTTTTAGCGCGAATTGAACATTCATCAAGCCTTTCACGCCAATGCCTTGGGCAAGAGCCTTCGT
>JAUMZC010000078.1 GCA_030528295.1 Corynebacterium sp. | reverse complement strand
CACCAAGTTGTGCCCAATTGGTGTATTTGGCGACAAAACTTTAGCTCCAGAGCGGTCCAGAGCGGGTTCGGTGTCGCTTTTTACACCAATTGTCCACAAGATGGTGTTTTTGGCGACAAAACCCAGGTAACCAATTGCACGCAATTCAAAGCGTCTTGACGGCGCGCACGCCGGTGGCGCTGAAGGTGCAGGTAGGGGCGGTCGCGGCGTCGAAAAGCTGGGGCCACAAGCGCTGGTCAGCGATGAATCCATAACGAATGTCGCTTTTTACACCAAGTTGTGCCCAATTGGCGTTTTTGGCAACAAGCCCCAGGTCAGCGGTGGTGTGCAACCTATGTTTGCGGTGGTGGCTGGGCATTCGCATGCGCGGTGGCGTCTCCGTCGGTGTTGCTGTAGAGCTCCTTTGCGCCCCAGGTTTGATGCTGTGAATTCCCGCGCCAATATTTATAGCCTCCAAAATTGACACTTATAAAAACCTTGAAATAATCATGGTTCAAGGTTTACCGTATGTAGTGGTTCTGTTGTCTGCTACTGAATGTAGGTTGTTATGCTCCGTTGGGCTGCGATACCCACTGTGGTGCCCGCCGTGTTATTCATTGTTGCGCTTGCTGCGTTGGTCACCCCGCCGAGCGCGCATGCTGAGGATTCGTTTGCGCCGACGGTGCTTGTGCTTGATGCTTCTGGATCGATGACGGAAACGGACGCCAATGGGCAGATGCGTATCGACGCCGCGAAGCAAGCCGCCAATGACTTCCTGCGGGAGGCACCAGCCAACGCTCAGCTTGGACTGGTCACGTATGGTACTGGTACGGGTAGTTCGGATGAGGAGAAAGAGGCTGGTTGTCAAGATATTAGTGTGTTGGCTAGGCCGGGGGAGCGTGCGCCGCAGGATTTGAAGGGGGAGGTGGATGGTCTGCAGCCTCGTGGATACACGCCGATTGGTAATTCGCTGCTTAAGGCGAATGAATTGTTGCCTAAGGAGGGTGCCCGCTCGATTGTATTGGTGTCTGATGGCATTGATACGTGCGCTCCTCCGCCGGTGTGCGAGGTGGCCCAGCAGTTGAAGAATCAGGGAACAGATCTGGTGGTGCACACGATCGGTTTTATGGTTGACGACGCCGCGCGCGCCGAGTTGGAGTGCGTGGCTCAGGCCACCGGTGGTACCTATTCAGATGCATCCAGTGCGGAATCTCTTTCAGCTACGTTGAAGCAGGCTACAAAGCGTAAAGCAGCCGGGTATCAACTACCTAGTGAACAAGTGAAGTTCGGCGTAAAGAAGGAAGAGGCTCCGATGCTGGAGGCTGGTACTTTGGAGAATCCGAAGCGTGTGACGGCGAAAATCCCTAAGAGCACCGAGAAGAAAACATACGCTAAGGTGCAAATTCCTGAGGGGCATCGGCTTGCAGTCGGGTTAACGGGGGTTCCGCCGGTTGGTACGCAACGTGTTGCTGAAGGTCGTTTCCAATACACACCAAACTTACGATCAGCTAAGGATTTGTCTTGTGAGGCCTCCCGTGTCCCGGCTGGGGACAGTGAAGGTGGTAGGCCTATGTCCGGTTCCTTAATTAGTGGAGTGCAGGGCAAAGACGATTTTTGTGACAGTGATTTCTACTACCTATATTTTGATGAGATGTGGGAGACTCCGGAGGATGTGGATCTAACTTTGGCACTGGTTCCGGAGCCTACCGATCTTGGAGATGACTTTAATAAAAAGGTTTCCAAACCCCGCGAAGCTGCTGATCTAGGCAAAGGTGAAGATTCTGGTCAGGTCACCCCCTACCAGGCACTAAGCCAGCCAGATCCAGATGCTCCTGAGATCACCGGAACGGTTGAGGCTGAGATTATCGAGGGCGAAACCCAGTACTTCGCCGCTCCTGTGGAGTGGGGTCAAGCTTTGGAAGCGACTATTGAGGTCATTGAGGATCCGCGCGCAAACGAGGCTGGTAACTTTGAAAAAGCTGCGCGCCGCCTTGAAATGCATATTCAAAATCAGCTTGGCCAATTAGAAGAAACCGTATGGGAAGATTCGAACCTATTGATTGAGGAACTCGGCAAGAAACACACGGTGGGTACTAAATATCCAATCTCTTATGCGAATGCTAAGGAAGATGCCGCATGGCTGGCCGGGAAGCATTTTGTACAGGTCAGTTTTATAAGCACTCACCGTGACGATGGTCCAACAAACGCCAATACCGAAATTGCTCCGATTAAATATCGGCTCACCATGAAGCCTGTGGGCAATAAGGTTCAGGGGCCGAAGTTTAGCCAAGCTGGCACCACTAGTAAGACTGAGACGAGTACTGCGGGAACGTCCGAAGTGTCTCAGGCAGAATCGGCAGGAATGAACCGCACGCTTGTGTATGCTCTTGTGGGCATGACCATTCTTGCGATACTTGCCGTCATTTTCGCCATTGTGGCCATGTTGCGTAAACGGTAGTGCAAAAGGTGGGGTACGCGGCGTCGATACGCTGCGTTTCTCACCTTGCGGGGGTGTGAATTGCTTCGTGCGCAGGTGTAGGCCTAGAGTTAGTGTAAAATAAACACTAACTATGGAAGGTTGGCGCGGTGGATGCGGTGTATTCCCTGCTGAGCGTGGAGACGATAGCGTTTGAGGTACTGGGGTATCAGATTAGTTGGCTGGAGCTGATCGGCACGGTGTTTAACTTCGTTTGCGTTGTGCTGGCAGCTCGAAGAAACATTTGGAACTGGCCGATTGGCCTGGTGGGCGTCGTGCTTTTCGGCATGTTGTTTTACCAGATCAACCTATATGCGGACGTATTGGAGCAGGTATACTACCTGTTGACAGGTATTGCAGGTTGGTACCTTTGGTCGAGAGTTGGGCGCGTCGATAGTCAAGATAATAAGGTCGGGATCACTACGAACACTCGTGTGGTGAATCTGGTGTGGGTTGCGGGGATTGCGCTCGCTTCCATTCTGTTTGGCTGGGCCACATCTAATCTGCATGTATGGGCTGCAACATTATTCCCAGAGCCCGCTGACTTACCATATTTGGATGCAGCCACCACTATGACGGCGTTTGCGGCGCAGTTGTTGATGATGCGCCGGAAATTGGAAAGTTGGTACCTCTGGATCCTGGTGGATATCGTTGCCGTCGGTCTGTATTGGTATAAAGGTGTGCCGTTTGTGGCATTGCTTTATTTGCTGTTCCTTGTCAATGCTTGCTACGGCTGGTGGACCTGGCGTTCGAACGTTCAGGCGGGACGGACTGTGGCCGAAAAGGAGCAGCTATGCGTGGCGTAATAGCAGGTAAGTTCTATCCGCCGCATAAGGGGCATGATTATCTGATACGAACGGCGTTGGCTCAGTGTGATCACCTTGATGTGCTGGTTGTTGATAATGAAACTTACGGCATTGCGGCGGAGCGTCGGCAGCGCTGGATTCAGGCGGAACATCCTGCTGCGCAAGTGCACATAATTTCGGATATCGGCAAGGATGACGATAGTGTTGCCTGGGCTGCGCACGCGATGCAATTTCTTGGCTACAAGCCCGACGTTGTGTTTAGTAGCGAGGCGTATGGTCCGTGGTGGGCGAAATACATGGGCGCGCGCCATGTGATGGTGGATATCGAACGTGACAGCGTACCAATTAGTGGCACAGAAGTGCGTTCTGACATGCTAAAACATTGGGAACGGCTAGGCGAACACACTCGCGCAGGGCTAGCGCTGCGGATTGTGATCGTGGGGGCCGAATCTACTGGAACTACCACGCTTGCCCGGGCGCTTGCCGACGCCCTGCACACGCCGTGGGTGCCAGAGGTTGGGCGATCGTACACAGAGGCGATTTTGACCGATGGGGCGGAGTGGCGTGACGATGATTTTCATCGGATCGGCGAGCTCCAGCAAGCCTATGAATATGCATTGGCAGCACGGTCAAACGGAGTGATTGTGTGCGACACCAATGCAGTGGCAACGCAGCTGTGGCAGCGGCGTTATCTTGGCTACATTACCCCGAAGATGCGTTCAATTGCGGCGAATGATAAAGCCGATTTATACATCATTACTGGCGACGAAATTCCTTTCGTTCAAGACGGAATACGAGATGGCGAACATATACGCCACCAAATGCACCAATGGTTTGTGGAACATATAAGCGGTTGTGGCGTGCCATACCTGGAAGTGACGGGGCCGCATGACGAACGGTTATCCAAAGCCGAAGTTGCAGCACGGAACGTGATCCAACAAGCGCGGGTGATCAGTGATGTAACCAGTGGCTGAATAGCGCGCGTTTCATATTGTGAAATATCTTGTTGTAAAGAAAACTATGGATTGCGGCTCATTCCACTTGCATACCCATCGATTCGGTGTTTTTGCAACATTAGGGCGTCATTGCTTGTTTAGAATGAGGAATGCCCAAGATTATTCCCCCAAACGTGCGTCGAAAAGTTATCGAGTTTGACCCCTGGAATTCGAACATGTCTGTGTCGGAGTTTTGTCGAAAATTAAAGATCTCTCGGCGCAGTTTCTACACGATTCGCAAGCGGTACGCCACCAACCCGCATGACGCACTTTTGCCACGCAGTAGCGCGCCGAAAAATCCACACCGCATTTATGATGAGCGGACCACAAATGTCATCGTCAACTTACGGAAAGAATTACGTTCGTCAGGTCTTGATGCTGGACCAATCTCAATTCGTCTCGCGGGCATAGAACGCGGGTTGTTCCCGGCTGATAAAGTCCCTTCGCCAGCAACTATAGCCCGGACTTTGAAGAAATTTGGGTTAATACGCAAGGGTAAACGCGGTTAGTAATGCACAACAATACTGTGGCGGCAGGGCGTCGGCACACGGCGATAGTCACTCGCGACGCCCGCGTTATCGCAACAGGCAGCAATGCTTCAGGTGAGTGCGCCACCGGCGCTTGGGAAGATATCGTGGCGGTCGCTGCCGGGAACGTTCATTCGGCAAAAAATACGGGACGATCACACACGCTCGGGCTCCGAAAAGATGGTACGGTGCTCGCGACAGGGTGGAATGCTGACGGCCAATGCGATGTGGCAGAATGGCGCAATGTTGTGCGGATATCCGCTGCTTGGCGACGTTCGATGGGGCTCAGGGCAGACGGTACGGTTTTTGTTGCAGGGCGCACCAACGAAGGTGCATGTAACGTGCGAGATTGGGCGAATATAGTTTCTATCGCCGGCGGTGATTGGCACACCGTTGGGCTGCGTGAAGACGGGACTGTGCGCGCCGTCGGCAATAATCGGTATGGTCAGTGCGATGTAGGGGGATGGCGCGGCATTGTTGATGTTTCGGCGGGCTACCTGCACACCGCAGGTTTACGAACAGATGGTCGTCTGGTAATTGCCGGAAAAATATTCGAATCTCAAATTTGTTTGGGGTGGAAAAATATTATCCGAATAAGCTCTGGCAGCGACCATATCGTCGGATTAACTGCGAACGGAACTGTTGTTGCCGCCGGAAATAATTCGCACGGACAATGCGATGTTTCAGGGTGGAGTAGTATCGTCGCCATTGCCGCCGGGGCGGAGCATACAATCGGGGTTCGGCTGGATGGATCGGTTATTGCTGTGGGCAATAACTCGCACGGACAATGCGATGTTTGAATCGAGCATCTGTAATTCGGTGAGGCGGTTTTGGGGATCGAAAAATATTGAATTGCGGCATTGTGTGATAACGGAACTTCGACCGCAGGATCGGCGTATTTTGTTGCTTCGAATTGAGTGCGGCGAAGTGTCGGGCAGCGATTGTCTTGAATTCCAGAAACTGCTCGAAACAAACATTAGGTGCGTGTATGTTGCTGGGCTGGAATTGCGGTATGTATTTGATGTTATTGTCCAGGAGACTCAGTGTCGGTTCACTGAGCAGATTCACGATTATGCTGCGATTATCAAATATGTAAGCCCAAATATTCAGTCGGTGAATGCGCAGGTCGGAGTCCACGTGACGTTGCGCAGAACGCTTGATTCGCATACACTCCGGCAGCTCGACGAAGCATCCAGGTATTCGGTGGCGCGAAGGCACCTGCCTGGGCCATTTCGCCTTGTGATCACGGATTCGAACTCGCATGTGCCGAGTGAAATCGAAACAGTGGTGCCAAGTTTCCTGGAATGGCGCAGCGAAGAGTTCCGCAGCATCTGCGAGTTTCATCGCCAGTTGGTTGCTGGTGCAGCACCCGCGCAAATTCGGACACTCCGTTATGTTATGGGGCGAGGCGTTTCTGCAATATTGCTTGGCGTCACAAGATCTGAACAAACTATCGATCATTCGAACTTGCTTATGGACGTCGCGGAAAGCGTACGGAGGTTCAGTGGTCATCGGTGCGAATACTTCCAGGATTGTTGGATTACTGTAAATGACGAATTACCGGGTTGGAATGTTGGCGAACTTTTGGGGTGTAAGCGCGAGATTCCATGTGGATCAAATATTGTTTCGAGTTGGGGTGGTTTAACACAGAGAATAAAGACCCACAAATTACGTCGATTATTTACTGACGAAGTGGTGAAAGCGTTGCCCATTGCTTTATCGAGTAGGATTCTGTATACAATAGTTTCGATACAAGGCACTCATTCTATTCGCGCAAAAATCGATTTAGGTGAAACGCGCCAAAGTCAAATGTATGAAGTAACTCAACTTCTGCACAAGCAATATCAGGAAGCTCAAAGTTCTAGGATATTTATGGCATATTCATGCCGTGGATATATTAACGGAGTGCGTTCATATATCGATGGGGCTACCATTGAACGCTATTAATGGTAAGCGCTGAAGTTAGTGGCTGCGGTGCGGTCGCGCCGTCGAAAAGCCCTGTTGAAGCTGGAAATCACGATATTATTCACGTAATATATGGTCATGTTTTTGCGTAAGCTCCTGACGGTTACTGTCGTGGCAATGACAATGGCAAGTTGTGCGGTTTTAGAATTATCCCCGCAGAATAGGTATCAAGAGAAGTTTTCTTCAATTGTCGGCGATCGGGGCAAGGTTTCGGTTGAGCCAATTAGGGAGCATCCCGACGCAAAGGTTTGGGTTCCTGAATACGGGATGAAGGTTGCTATTGATTGGAATAGTACTCCAGATAGTGGCGATATCGATCAATTGATTAAAACGGCGCAAGCAATAAATAAGGAAGACAAAGACTTCGATAAAGCTGCCTATCTCTGGTTTAGTGAGCCGATTCCGGGAGGCGGGGTGTATAAATACGACTCCATTGAATTTGGTGATATTCAGCGAAACATAAAAGAAATGGAGTTATTGCGAGGGGCAATTGCGGAACAGTCGCATTGGGAAGAAGTGCATTTTGATCCGCAAGGCGAATTGGACAGCCAAACCGAAGTGATGATGACAGGTGCAACGCTCAGCAACAAGGAAAGCCTCGAATATTTTAGCCAGCTAACCGAACATGGTATCGAGGACAGTCATTGGTTTATTGACATGCAAACGCGCGATAAACAAAGCTTTTTTGTGCTTTACGGTGGGGCCTTGAGCCCGGAGGAGGCGCGAAAACTCGGCACACTTGTAGATGCGGTTCCAGAGATCACGTTTATTGGTGCGGGCAATGAGGTGGCTGCACTGGGCGTCGATGTGCCGGACCCGATGACATGGTTACCGAATTTCCTTTCGCTTCATAAAGACCAGTTGCCTAAAGTGATCGAATTTAGATTCACTAATGGGTCCGTAGTGGTCGGTGGTTGTCGCAAGCGCCTGAATCCACAGCGTGAGGAGCTGTTTCGACTCCAACAGCAATACGAACGATGCTAATCCGCCGTTACTTATCTTCTTTTACAAACTCTGGAAAATCATCTTTTGTTGGATAGTTTGGCAGCGGTGCTGGTTGATCTTCAAGGAACGCAACAATGCTTTCAAAGGGAAGGTTTTGCCGTTGATCTGGAAAGTGACGCAACGTGGAATGGCCGTATCCCTCAAAATAATGAACTCGTTCCATGTTTGGGTAAGCAGCAATATACGCAAGTTGATCCCGGCGTTCCACGAATGTGCATTCACCGAGTAAAAGCATTGCTGGTGCCGTTGCCTGGGCGAGATTATCAATGGCGAAATCCGCCGGCTTTGAATTAATATTGATGGTTGCAAAGATATTAAGGCGCATTCCAGTATCTTTACCTTCATGCGATGTGTTGGAGTTGTCGTCCGGGCATTGAGTTTTCGAACCGTAATATTCCATGTCGGCAGGTTCGAGAATGTTCGCCATTTCTTCTTGCGGAACGAACTCATTATCCGGAGTGAGTAGCATCACAGCAAGCCACATGCGAGGGGAATAGAGTGCCCACGGAAGCTTTTGCACTTGCTTCCGGGGGTTGATGTAGTCGCTTTTCGCCGGAATTTCACCATCAACATATTGTTGGAGTTCGTTATAGTTGATGGAAAAAGGCCCTGGTTCAGAAAATACCGCTTTAGAAATCTTTGGCGAGATTTCTTTATTGGCTAGTGCATCCGCAAGTAATACTCCGCCGTATGAATGCCCAACGACGGTTAAATTCTCGGCATTTATTGTTTGAATTATTTCCGAAAGGTCTTGAACGTTACGGTGTTGATTGTATTCGTTAACGGGTAAGAAGCCGCTGCGGCCACTTCCTGCTTGGTCGTAGAGGTAAACGTCATACCCTAACTCAGTGAACTGTTGAAAAAATTCAACGTTATCCAATGTCACGGAACCGCCGGGTCCGCCATGGAGAAACAATATGGTTCCTTTTTCCTTCTGCCCGGTTGAAACTGGTAAATGGTAGTATGCGATTTTACTTCCAGTTTCGAGGTTCCAAAACTGGGTTTTCGCGGCTTCGTATACCTGCTCAGAGGGCAACGTTCGGGGAGCAAAAGGGATGCAAAGGTAAGTGCAAAAAGCTAATGGAATCAGTGCAACGCCCGCAAGAAAACCAATATATTTTCTGGTCCTAGTTCGACGCCGTGAGAGTAGCCATACCCAACCTCCTACGATAATGGCGGTGAAGATGAGCGCAAGCAAACCTGAGTATTTCCCACGAGTGAAAACTACAGAATAGTAGAATATGATAAGCGGAACAATGAGTAAACTCAGAGATAAGAGTATACGACCAAGCCATTTCTTCATCGCCGTGCCTCCATTTCGCAGTCGCAATAATTAGTTTATCAATTTATTGCAGCAAAAGACGATAACGATATGGAGGTGTTTTAATCCAGAATTAGTAAATATAGCCTTTCGGTGTGTTTTGTATTTGGTACTTGCCACTGCGCGGAGCTACTTATCGGCTTCCACGAATTCCTTGAGGTCTTCCTTCCTCGGGTAGTTCGGTAGCGGTGCTGGTTTGTCTTCCAGGAACGCGAGGATACTTTCAAAAGGGGCATCTCGGCCGTCTTCAAAACTGTGCAGGAGGGAGTGTCCAAAATTTTCTATGTATTGCACACGTTCCATCTGGGAGTAGGCGGTGAGAAATGCCAATTGGTCTCGTCTGAAAATGTAGGAGCATTCGCCGAGGAGCAACATTCCAGGTACGTTTGCTGTTTCGAACTTGCCTAAATTGAAGGCGTTGCCGTCATCGCTTTGACTGGAGCTAATCAGTGCATTTGCCACAGGGTTGAGGCGAACTCCTGAGTCCTCTGTGATTGGTGCTGGAGGCTCCTGTTCATCGGGGCAGTATGAGTAACTGATCATGCTTTGAATGTCGTCCGGCTCGAATACATTCGTCGCTTCTTCTTGGGGGAGGAACTCATTGCCGCGGGGGAGAGCAAACACACCTAGCAGTATGCGTGGTGTGAGAATCGCTCGTGGTGTTTCGGATGAGGGTTTCCGGGGGTTTTGATAGTCGGAACTGGGTACGTGTTCACTCAGGTATTGATCTAGTTGCGTGTAATCCATGGGGAGCGGGCCAGGTTCGGAAAACACGACGTTAGATAATTTCGGGCTGATGCGGTTATCGGCGACGGCGCTGGCAGCCAAGGTGCCACCGTAGGAGTGTCCGATAAGCGCAATATTGTCGGAGTCGATGTGTTGCACGATTTCCGCGAGATCATCAACATTGCGGTTGTGTGAATATTCGCTTTTGTTGAGTAGATCGCTGCGTCCGCTACCGGCCTGATCGTAAAGGTATACCTCGAAACCCTCCTCAGTAAAACGTTTGAAGTAGTCAATGTGATCACTGGAGATTGACGCCCCAGGCCCGCCGTGGAGGAACAATATCGTAGCTTTTTCGGGCTGCTTCGTGGCCGCAGGTAGGTAATAGTAGGCGATCTTGCTGCCGGTGCTGAGCTGCCAGTACTGGGTGGGCGCGGCGTCGAAAAGCTGTTGTTCGGGCAGTGAGCGTGAAGCAACCGGTATGCACAGGTAGGCGCAGAACGCTGTGGGTATGAGTGTCATTGCTGTCACGTACATGGTGCGTTTACGGTTGTGTTGTTTACGGTGCAGCAGCCATATCCAAATACCAAGGATGATGAGCGATATCACCAATGCAACCACGCCGCCGAGTTTGCCGTTCGTGGCCAACAGGAGAAGGTAAAACACGATGAGTGGTACGACGAGCAAACCTAGGAACAGCAGTATTCGCTTCAGCCACTTTGTGATTGTTCCGCTCATACTATAAAAATCTATACGCGTTGTTGTTGCTGCGGTTTCCGCTGTTCCAGCCGTTCTCGCGCGGGAGCCCCGCCCTCACTGTTAAACCTTATCGCCGGTGAAAAACTTGCTGAGTTTGGCTGTTGTGTTTGTGCAGCGCAAGCATTTGCTTCGGGGGTGTTGTGTGTGGTTAGATAACCGAGTTGCCTGTAGTAGGTCGGTTCACCGTGCGTTTCCGAGCGTGATCCGAGACCCTCCGACACTCTATGCAGTAGAGAGGTTCGGCGCCCACAATACGTAGGGGACTGCGTGGCAGTGTAAGACAAAGACCGCGCGTGTCAGGACGGAAATCTGGCTCGCATTATTCCAGGTCAGGAGACCCTAAAGTGATTCAGCAGGAATCGCGTCTGAAGGTCGCCGATAACACTGGTGCACGTGAGATTCTGTGCATTCGTGTTCTTGGTGGTTCTACTCGACGCTTTGCTGGCATTGGTGACGTTATTGTTGCCACTGTCAAGGAAGCTGCCCCTGGCGGCAATGTGAAGGCCGGCGAGATCGTTAAGGCTGTTGTTGTTCGCGCTAAGAAGGAAACTCGTCGTCCGGACGGTTCCTACATTGCATTCGATGAGAATGCTGCCGTGATCATTAAGAATGACAATGAGCCACGCGGTACCCGTATTTTCGGCCCCGTTGCTCGTGAGCTTCGCGATAAGAAGTTCATGAAGATTGTTTCTTTGGCTCCGGAGGTAATCTAAATGAAGATTCACAAGGGCGATATGGTTATCGTTATCTCTGGTCCTGATAAGGGTGCAAAAGGCAAGGTAATTGCCGCTTACCCAAAGACCTCTAAGGTGCTGGTTGAGGGCGTCAACCGGATTAAGAAGCACGTTGCTAACTCCGCTCCGGAGCGCGGCGCTTCTTCTGGTGGCATTGTTACTCAGGAAGCCCCAATTCATGTTTCGAACGTCATGATTCTCGACTCTGACGGCAACCCAACCCGCGTTGGTTACCGTTTTGACGAGAACGGCAAGAAGGTTCGTATCTCCCGCCGTAACGGGAAGGACATCTAAGATGAGCGAGAACTACACTCCGCGTTTAAAGACCCGCTACCGCGAGGAAATCCGCACCAAGCTGCAAGACGATTTCAAGTATGAAAATGTTATGCAGATCCCTGGTGTGACCAAGGTTGTTGTAAACATGGGCGTCGGCGCTGCTGCTCGCGACTCCAAGCTCATCAACGGTGCTCTTGAGGACCTGACCGCTATCACTGGTCAGAAGCCTGAATTGCGTCGCGCTAAGAAGTCCATCGCTAACTTCAAGTTGCGTGAAGGCATGCCGATCGGTGCTCGCGTTACCATGCGCGGCGACCGCATGTGGGAGTTCCTGGACCGTCTGCTCACCGTTGCGCTTCCGCGTATTCGTGACTTCCGCGGTCTCTCCGACCAGCAGTTTGATGGCCACGGTAACTACACCTTCGGCCTGAACGAGCAAACCATGTTCTACGAAATCGACGTCGATAAGGTAGATCGTCCACGTGGTATGGATATCACTGTTGTGACCACCGCCACCAACGACGAAGAAGGCCGCGCACTTCTCCGCGCACTGGGTTTCCCATTCAAGGGCCCAGACGGCAAAATGCAGGTTTAATCTGCTTTTCGACGCCCCCGCCTCCCGCACGTGGAGCGCGGGGGTTTTCGTATACTGGGGCTTTGACTGCTATCTCAAGGAGAATCATGTCGATTGAAATTTCACAAGCCACTGTGGATCCTATGACCGTTGTTGCCCTGACTGGTGTTGTGCCCACCTATGCCGATGAGTACCAGCTTTGGGAAAAAATGTTTCCATTGGTCTCGGAGGTGCCGCTGGTCGGCCCCTTCGCCTGTGGTGTGGTTGAGCATGCTGAGGAATATGTGGAACGCAACCCTCAGCTTTCCGTGTTCTTGCCGGTAGCGGAAGGCACCACGGTTGAGCCGCCACTCGAGGTCTATAGTTTCCCAGCGCGTGAATGTCTTGTTGCGGATATCCGCGGACCTTATTCTCAGATCACGTCTGCATACGAACAACTTATTGAATATCTTCCCGCGAACGGGCTTGTCCGCCAAGCTGATGACACCTTAGCGTCCAAGTGTTTTACCCTCTACTACAACACTCCAGATGAGGTCGAAGAATCTGAGCTGCTGACACGTGTGTGCATACCTCTTGCTTGATGCGGGACGGTGAGATTGTGTCCGCAGCTACGTTCTATTTCGATGCCGATTGTGGGTTTTGCGCCTGGGCTGCGGAAAAGCTAGCTCGCATCGCTGACGTTTCCGTAGTTGGAGCGCGTTCCACTAACTCGAATATTTCTGCGGTCGTGCAACACTCCATTGCCGTTGCGGCTGTGTTTATCGAGGGCAATCGTGTTGCTTCGGGTCACCGTGCCATCGGGGAGGCGCTGTATCGTTACGGTAATCGGGCTGGGTGGTGGTGTGTTGGCCGTGTGTTGTTGCTGCCGTGCCCGATTTGGGGATTCGTCTATCGGCTGGTTGCTCGGTATCGGCATCGTTTGGCTCCACTTGTCGGGGCTCGTGCGTGTCGGATCTAAACCATGTATTGGCTGCCTCCGTTCGGTGGAGTCCCTGTGTTAAAAAGGTGTCGGAGGTCACGTCGCGGAGGATAAGTTGTGCCCACTTGTCACAGATTCCATAAATTCCATAAATTCGGGCGAAAAAATGGAATTTGCGACAGAAAATTAAATGGCGCACAAGCATTCAC
>JAUMZC010000077.1 GCA_030528295.1 Corynebacterium sp. | reverse complement strand
GAATGCCAGGAGCGTCGCATGGCTGGCGTTCAATATCACCCTGAGGTCATGCATTCACCGCATGGCCAGGAGGTTTTGGTCCGCTTCCTTACCGAAGTTGCTGGTTTGGAACAGGATTGGACACCCGCAAACATTGCCGAAGAGCTTATCGGCGCCGTGCGCGCTCAGGTTGGCGAGCATGGCCGCGCAATTTGTGGTCTTTCCGGTGGTGTGGATTCCGCTGTTGCTGCCGCATTAGTTCAGCGCGCGATTGGTGACAGGCTCACATGCGTGTTCGTAGATCATGGTCTTTTGCGGGCTGGCGAGCGGGAACAAGTACAACAGGATTTTGTTGCAGCTACCGGCGCAAATCTAGTCACAGTGGACGAGCGAGAAGCATTTTTATCGAAACTTGCGGGCGTTACCGACCCCGAAGCAAAACGAAAAGCTATTGGAGCGGAATTCATTCGATCATTTGAGCGCGCGGTGGCTGGAGTGCTTGCCGATGCGCCAGAAGGTTCAAGTGTGGATTTCCTGGTCCAGGGCACTCTGTATCCAGATGTTGTGGAGTCTGGCGGTGGATCAGGTACGGCGAACATCAAGAGTCACCACAACGTAGGCGGCTTGCCAGACGATGTGGAATTCGAACTTGTGGAGCCACTGCGTCTGCTGTTTAAAGACGAAGTTCGTGCGGTGGGTAAAGAACTTGGTTTGCCCGCGGAAATTGTGAACCGGCAACCCTTCCCGGGGCCAGGATTAGGTATTCGCATTATCGGCGAAGTGACCGAAGAGCGGCTGGAAACATTGCGCGCTGCTGATCTGATTGCGCGTACTGAACTCACGGCGGCTGGTCTCGATGCAGAAATTTGGCAATGCCCAGTAGTGTTGCTTGCCGACGTCCGTTCCGTCGGCGTTCAAGGAGACGGCCGGACGTACGGCCACCCAATTGTGCTGCGCCCAGTGTCCTCGGAAGACGCCATGACGGCGGACTGGACACGCTTGCCGTATGATGTTCTTGAAAAGATTTCGACACGTATTACGAACGAAGTACCTGGGGTAAACCGAGTGGTGTTGGATTGCACATCAAAGCCACCGGGAACCATTGAGTGGGAGTAATCAACAGGTTTCATTAACGAAGGGTAGGTGCCATGTGTACCTACCCTTCGTTTGTGTGCGATGTGTTATTCATTTACTTGGTGAATTGAATGACTTATTATTTTTTGGGCTACCGCAAAGCTGAAACGTATTGTATGCTCAGTAATTAGCGAAAATGCTATCAATATTGAACTTTTAATGTTCATTGTCCTGGTACTAGGCACTCGAGCATAAGTTGAGGTAGAGCGATGACTAATTACAACCCGTACGGGCTACAGCAACCACAGCCGAATACGCCACCAAAGAAATCGAATACGGGGTTGATAATTGGGATCATTGTCGCGGCGTTGTTGCTGGTAATGCTGATGGTTGCAGCGATTGCTATTGCGGTAATTAGTCGGGTTTCAAATAGTACTGATGCGCAAGACCGAATTGAAATCACACAGGAACAATCTGACCATCGCCGTAATTCATCAGGCAAGATTCCAGATTATAGTGACGTAAAAGCCAAGCCAAACAACCCTGAATGGTATCTATCAGACGATTTTTCTAAAGGCCATAAAACGGTGGAGCTGGAGGGGAGAATCGTCAAATACCTGGGTAGTGACGCTAAAGCAGAGCGCGTCGTTGTGACTATGATGCATGATGATGGCACTCATTTGTTGGAAGGATATGAGAAGAACGATGAGAAAAAGCTTTTTGAAACACGGGTACATTCGTGTAGCGAGGTAGTAGGGCACAAGTACGTGTTCTGTACCAATCAGGAAATCGACAAGATAATGGCCATTAATATCGAAAATGGCGAAGTTGATTACGATATTCCGGTAGAACGAGTCTACGAGATTCAAGCCGTTGGCCATGCTGATGGTAAGAGCTTCCTGTTTATTCCTGATGGCGTGGAACTTGGAAACCTCATTGCGCTTGACGGAAATGGGAAAGAACTTTGGAGAAAGACGCTAGATAGGGCCACGGACTGTGGGTTGGTCAAAGACAATAGCGTGGTATTTTGTGTCGAAAGAAAGCGTGAAGCATCAGGGGAGGTGAGCTCCATGCATAAGATTTCGATGTTCTCTTTGGATAAGGGTGATGTTCGGGAACGGGAAGTAGCGGGACGTCCAAAGATGTATGCAGACGGTTGGGGTGCCGCCCTTGATCCGGATAATATAATACAATATACGTTTTTCGATTTTGATAATAAGGAACTCAACGTCTCGAACGACATGATTCCTATCGATCCGATCCCGCAATTTAATTCCTATGACATTTTGAAGCTTGAGACCTTTGGTTTTCCGCTTAGCATTCGGGATGATGTTGCACCAGAGAGTCAGGCAGTAATAAATGCCGAAGGTGATGTTGTATATCAAAGCATTAATTCCATTTCGAGTCCCACGATGCAATTCGTTGAACCTGGAAAAGATGAAGTCAAACTGGAGTTTGAAGACGATTTTGATATTAAAGGTCTTTCCCGCAGCGGTAAGTTGGTCCTTATCGGACAAAACCCTGGTGAAGGCAAACGGAAGTTGATACTCAAGGATGTGGGTAGCGGACAGGATCTTCTAAATATTGAAGAGAAATTCCATCTTCCTGCACAAATTGAAAATGGCTTGTTGGTGTACACGACTGAAACTCCAGGAGGTTCAACAAAATTGTCGATTCATTTCCCGGGTAAGTAATTCATAGCTTTGCATGGCTATGGGTAAAAGTTAAGGTGATGGTGTGACCGGTAATAACTTCCCCCGGAAAGATTGGGACGCAGATCCCCGTGCATCAAGATAATTTTTGGAAAAAGTATTGGGTTGCTGTCGCGGTAATTCTGCTAATCATCTTGTTGGTCGTGGGCGTGGTTTTGTTGCTCATGAAAGTTAATCAGGAATCAGCGCGGGATGTCACTGACTACAGCACCGTGAAAGCGCCGCCGAGCAGCGTAGAAAAATTTGTGTTCGATGAATTCGCAGACGGTGTTGAGGTCCTTAGCTTTCAAGAATCAACGGCGACGTTACTTGGTACAGATGATGCTGGGGAAGTTATAGCAGTGGGCGGCGTTGGTGCCGACGGTGAAACGCTCGAACTCTGGGATACGAACACAAAACAAAAACGTGCGGAAGTACAAGCGCGATCATGCACCAAAACCATTGATAAGAAGTACGTCTATTGCGAAACAGACGGCCATGGAGTTTGGGAGAGCATTGATGTTGCTACCGGCGAAAAGATTTTCGTAGTTTCGCGTAGTGATGTTGCGAGCATCGAACCTTTGGGTTCGAAAGACGGATTGCATTATTTGAAGGTGGAGATTTATGAACACGCGAGTGAGCTTTTGGTGCTATCTGAATCTGGCGAAGAGCGCTGGAAGAAGGAATTGATATCCGAAGAAAAATGCAATGTGGTTGTAGCAGAGCCAGTGGTGTTTTGTGGTAAGCCATTTCGGGATCCGAACGACATGACTGCGCCTAACTATCGAGCGTCAGTTTTTTCGGCGAGTGATGGCTCAGTGAAGTGGGAGCAGGATGTTGTTGGATCTCCGAAGGTGTTTAGCGACGGTTGGGTGGCATCACTGACGCCAAGGCCGAATATTGAATTCTCCGTATTTGATTTCAACAATCAAAAAATTGATATGCAGTGGCTTTCAAAAAGCTTCGGGATAGTTCCACATTCGTACAGTCAGTATGATATCTATGATGTTCAACACACGTTTCCGGTGCGACCTCTTGAGAAGATTGATGATCGCAAAAAAGTAGTGTTCGATGGTGAAGGCAACGTTGCATTTCACGCGAAGTATGAGAGTTCCTCCTTTGATGGCGACTTTGTGAAGCCAGGCGAAGACGAGGTGAGATTCTCCACTCCTTCTGTTGGGGAAGTTGTGAGTGTATCGAGAAAAGGCAGACTGGTGTTGTTTTTGCCGGGAAAGGGAGAGGTCGATAAAGGTAAACGGGTAGTGCTCAAAGATACAGAGACTGGTAGTTACATTATTGATCTAGAAGCTGCTCCAGAGCGTCGAGTGGCTGTGGAAAACGGGATTATTGGGGTGGTTACTAGCGGTGATTTTGGGGAGGACGCGAAATTGGATGTGTATTACCCTCGCGGCTGAAATGTCTGTGGTTGTGTGATTGCAGAAGAAACGTAAGGTGACTTAGTGGATGGCGGAAACTTTTTCAGAAACAGGGGGTGGAACACCAAACAGAATAGACGTCCGCTAGCTTCAGCTGAGAGTATTCGCCTGCATCGGGCTCAACGGGCAAGGGATTACCGGGTGTATTACTGGCTGGTTGCAGCGGCATTGATATTTATTGCTTTTCTGATAGCCGGTAACTATTTCGTTGTTAGTCAGTTACAACGTGAGGCATCTCGCGATACAACTGATTACAGTGCAATCAAGGCACCTCCAAGTAGTTCGGAAAAGTTCTTGCTCGATGAGTTTTCTCATGGTTTTGAGGTGTTGAATATTCAGGGGGCGAGTTCGGAGTTGCTTGGGATGAACGAAGCCGGAGATACGTTCGCTATACATAGTCACCGTGACCATGGCCGAATGCTCGAACTTTGGGATAAAAACACTAAACAAAAACGGGCCAAAATTAAAGCTACATCATGTACAAAAGTTATTGATGGCCGGTTTGTCTACTGCGAAACAGAAGCCTCTGAAGGTTGGAAAAGTCTTGATATTAATACAGGAGAGACGATCTTCGATATTCCGGGTAGCGATATTGGCAACATTGAACCATATGGTTCGAGGCATGGACTGCAGTATGTGAAGGTGAACAAAGCGCAGCAAATCATTGAGTTCCTGGCGCTCACTGATTTTGGAGAAGAACGTTGGAAGAAAGACCTCACAGCGAAAGAACGATGCGGGCCAGTTGCTGCAAAACCAGTGGTGTTTTGCAGCAAGCCGATCGGGGATCCTGATGATAAGACGAAGCCCAATTTTCGAGTGTCAGTGCTTTCAGCGAGTGACGGTTCAGTGCAGTGGGAGCAGGATGTTGTTGGGGAACCGTGGGTGTTTAGTGATGGCTGGGTGGCGTCACTGACGCCAAGGCCGAATATTGAATTCTCCGTGTTTGATTTCAACAATCAGAAGATTGATATGCAATGGCTTCCGAAATTTGATGCTATAGTTCTTAATCCGAGTCATTATCCTGTTGTGTTTGGTGCTTCACATACGTTTCCGGTGCGGCCGTTAGGGGAACTTGGTAACCATCAAACGGTGATTGTTGATGCACAAGGCAATGTTGTGTTCCATTCAAAATACACCAATTATAAAAGGGTAAAAGAATTCGTGAAACCTGGTGAAGACCAGGTAAAATTTCGGGTGAAATCTTCGCACTCTATACGCGGAGTATCGCGTAATGGCAGATTAGTAATGCTGTTTGAGCGGGATGAAGTCGGCCCGGAAGAAGAGGGGTGGAGTTTAACCTTAATGGACACGGAAACGGGGAATTATCTTATTGATTATGCCCCGGTTATGTACCGCTCGGTGACCATTGAAAATGGCATTTTTGCCGTAAACTCTACGTCAGAGCATCAATTGGATGTGTATTATCCCCGCAGCCTATAGTTCTTGATTTGGGATCCGCCCTATTGCTTCCACGTGGTCGCCTGCCCAAACGTATGTGACGTCGGTGGTGAATTCGTCAGATCGTCGGGTGTGATCTCCATTGTGGTAGTAGGCTTCCCAATCTTTGTAGCGGACTGTAACCGATCGATGATCGGAGCCGATCACTACGTGCTGTGCGGGCACGAGTGCGCCAACACCGATGTACTCGCCCTCGTGGAAGAGCATGAGCTGCATCACAAACTCATCGAATGGGTATTCCTGCGGCATCAGTGTTGCGTAGGAAAGTGCTGAACACCGATCGTAATTGCTGTCGCCTTCATAGACCCAGCCTTTATATAGGGGGCTGTTTGGCGGTGGGACTTTGTCGATATTATCGGTGATCTCAGGAGCGTTTGGCTCGCCAGGGCACTTTGTGATCCGCTTGGCGTTAGGGTCGGGTGCTTTGTGGGAGTCTGCTTGTTCGGGGTCCGCCGGTTTGGCGGTAGAGGTTGCCTGAGAATTTGTTTGGGTTTGGACTTGACTGCCTTCGCTGCTGGGGGTGCCTTGGTGCACGGTGGGGTTAATGGTGAGTGAGCAGGAGGCGCAGACAAATGCTGGCGCAATGATCGTGAGGAAAAAGGAACGTCGCATGCTCAAACCACTCTCAGGACCTGGTGTGTAATAAGATTTGATACACCAAAGCTACCGGAAAAATCCGGTAGCTGCGTTCCCGTGTTAAAGCACCATAGCGGCTGCCCAGCCTGCGAGAAGGAGGGGGATATTAAAGTGCAGGAAAGTTGGGATTACTGATCCTGTGATGTGGTCGTGTTGGCCGTCGGCATTCAAACCTGAAGTAGGGCCCAGGGTGGAGTCAGAGGCGGGGGAGCCGGCGTCACCCAGGGCACCGGCGGTACCGATAATGGCAACGGTGGCCAGTGGAGAAAATCCTAGTGATGCACACAGTGGGACATAGATTGCGGTAATAATCGGCAGGGTTGAGAACGAGGACCCAATGCCCATGGTCACGATCAGACCTACTAACAGCATCGCCATGGCAGCCGCAGCTTTATTGCCAGCAACGAGGGAGGCCGAGGCGTCGACAAGCGGGGTGATTTGGTCGGTCTGCTGCATGACAGAAGCAAAGCCTTGTGCGGCAATCATAATAAAGCCGATGAGGGCCATCATCTTCATGCCGGACGTGAACACGTCGTCAGCCTCGCGCCAATTGACTGCCCCGGTGACGGTGAAAATGCTCAAACCCACCAGTGCGCCAATGAGCAGGGAGTTAGCCTCAAGCTCCAAATATTGCATGATGATTTGGATGGCAAACGTGGCCACAATCGCTACTAACGCAACGGTGATTTTGTATTTGGATACCTCAGGGGAAGTTTTGGCCGAGCCAGCCGTAATCGGAATGTCTTCGTAGGTGCGGGGGCGTCGATACGTAAACAGCACGGCGATGACTACGCCGATGAACATGCCGAGTGCGGGGATGGCCATTGCCTTCATCACGTTGATATCGGCAACGTCCATGCCTGCTTTGGAAATATTGCCGAGGAGGATTTCATTGAGGAAGATACTTCCGAATCCGAGCGGCAGGAACATGTAGGTGGTGACCAGGCCGAACGTCATTACGCAGGCGATCGCCCGGCGGTCCAGCTGAAGGCGGTTAAACACCGAAAGCAGTGGTGGAATCAGCAGCGGAATAAACGCGATATGCACTGGGATAAGGTTCTGGCTCAAAATTGCCATCACCATAATCCCTAGGAGCAATCCCCATTTCGTAGCCGCATGCGCTTTGGTATTCAAAGACTCATTCGAGGACCCAACCTTGGAGATAAGCCAATCCGCGAGCATAACAGGCAGGCCGGAGGAGGCTACCGCCATGGCAAACGCGCCGAGCAGCGCATAACTCAGGGCAATAGTTGCGCCACCGGAGAGGCCTTCTTGGAACGCCACCATTGTGCCGTCAATGCCAAGACCCCCCACCAGGCCGCCTACCAGCGCGCCGATAAAAAGGGCCAGCACTACATGCACACGGGCGAGTGCGAGTGCCAGCATGACAATCACGGCAAGCAATACAGCATTCATGCATTATAACTTAAGTGGTTACCCCCTCACCTCGCAATTTCAAGGGGGTGAGGGGGTATAATATTCACTCCAGTGTGAATTTTTCCTTTGGCTGCCAGATATCTACAGTGTGGGTTCGTTAGCTCATCCTTAACGTTTCTGGGACAGGTTGCCGGTTATGCAGCAGCATCCACACAACACCAGCGATAAGCAATGGTGTGAATTGCTCAGTATAGAAGGGGAAGAACCCGGGAGCCCATAGGTAGCCGAAGCCACCGCCCAACACGATCAACGCAACAAGCAGCACGATGCCAAGGTTCCGTTCAGTACGGATCAACGGATCGCATGACGCGAAAATCGCTTCGATTGGGGCGAGTGGGCTGGAAGGCTTTCGCATGAGCAGGAGGCATAGAAGGTAGATGAAAATACCGGGGCCAAAGAGCCCGGTCACTGCGAACGCTATACGGAACCATAGTGGATTCACACGGTAACGTTCGCCGATTCCCTCGCAGACACCGGCGAGTAGTCCAGCCCCGCCTTCGCTTTTCGGAAGGCGTAGTGGCCGGGTGTTCCACATTTCGGTGAACATATTGGACATTGCGTACTCCTTAGAGATCGTGGGCTTAGTGATATTGTGTATCGCCGCAGGTCAGTAGGGCATCGGGGTTTCCCCTGAAAAAACCTTGATGTTGTGGACTCAGGGTTGTTTAGGGGTGTATCAGCGTGGAAGCATACAAACTATGCATTCTCCTTACCCAACGTTTGTGAGGTACCGGCAAGGTCGAGCAGTAGCTGGTGTGGCAAGTGGTCTTGCAGGCCATTTGCATGTGGACGTGTTCGTAGTGCGCTTGGTGCTCATAGTCACCATGTTGTTCGGGGGATTTGGCGTATTGTTTTATTCCCTGATCTGGATTTCCACCAGGCTGGATGATGCGCCGGCAGATTTTGAGCAGCGGAACCGTCGAGTGAGTTCCTTTGTGCTGGTGCCCATTGGTGTGTTGGGCGCGGTGGCTTCGTTTTCGTTTGCCACTGGTTTTCAGGGCAGTGTGCTCTTAGCATGCGCGTCCTTGGGTTTGGGTGCGATGTTGGCCTGGTTGGCTATGGACCAAGGTGTCGATGCGTTTGGTTCATCGCGCGGCGTCGCCACCATTCTTTCTGGGGTTGCGCTGTTTAGCTCAGGCGTGGTGTTAGCGCTGCTGAGCTGGCATTCTTCTGAGGTGTTTATGGCATCTCTGGGCTCAGTCTTATTGACGCTCGCGGGGGTGTTGGTGCTGGGTCTGCCCATGTGGTTGCGGCTTTGGGATGCCTTGACCGAGGCTCGTGCGGAAACTCGCGCGGAGGCGGAACGCGCTGAGATCGCGTCACGGCTTCATGACTCTGTACTCCAAACACTGGCGTTGATTCAAAAGCAAGCCGATGACCCCCAAGCGGTGCAACGGTTGGCGCGGTCGCAGGAGCGGCAATTACGGCAATGGTTGTTCGGTTCGGAACAAACCACCCCTTCCACCACGTTTACGGCATTGGGCAGGGCCAGTGCGGAAGTGGAGGACATGTTTGGCGTGCGAATTGCGCCGGTGACTGTCGGAGAGGATTTAGACCTGACGGAAGCGACGCAAGCCGCCGTGTTTGCCGCCCGGGAAGCAATGGTCAATGCCGCAAAACATGCGCAAGTCGATTCGCTGGATGTGTATGCGGAAACCTTTGATGGGTTTGAAGTGTTTGTGCGTGACCGTGGTCGAGGCTTTGATATTCATGCGATTCCGGAGGATCGCCATGGGGTGCGGGATTCGATTATCGCTCGGGTGGAACGCGTTGGTGGCCGGGTGCGAATCCGGTCAAATGGTGAGGGGACGGAAGTGGATATCCATGTCCCGGTAGGTACTAAGGAAGCAGGGGAAGGGCTATTTAATGTCCCCCCACCAACTTCGGCGTCTGCCGCAACAGGGTAGCAAGTGCCGTAGCATAACGGTATGTGCACGGTGTTTCTCGTTGATGACCATTCAGTGTTCCGTTCGGGTGTTCGGGCGGAGATTTCTGGTGTGTTAGAGATTGTTGGCGAATCCGGTACGGTTGCGGACGCTATCGACGGTATTGATCGGTTGCAGCCGGATGTTGTCCTGCTGGATGTGCACATGCCTGAGGGCGGCGGGCAGGCGGTGATACGCGGCGTCGATACGCAAACAAAGTTTCTAGCGCTGAGCGTTTCCGACGCCGCCGAAGACGTGATTTCGGTGATTCGTGCGGGCGCGCGCGGGTACGTCACCAAAACTATTTCGGGTCCTGAGCTTATCGACGCCGTGCGGCGCGTGCATTCCGGTGACGCTGTATTCTCGCCGCGCTTGGCGGGGTTTGTGTTGGATGCGTTTTGTACACCTGATCGAATTGCGGGGGCGGGGGTTGTCGACGTCCCGGAGGCTGATAAGGCCACTGAGTCTGGGCGCCCAAGTGTCACGGATCCGGCGGTTGATGCATTGACGCGTCGAGAACTTCAAGTATTGCGGCTTTTAGCGCGTGGGTATACCTACAAAGAAATAGCTAAAGAGTTGTTTATTTCTATTAAAACCGTGGAGACGCATTCCTCAAATATTTTGCGCAAAACCCAACAATCAAATAGGCATGCATTAACCCGCTGGGCGCGATCCCATGACCTTGATTAAGCCTTAGGTTTCTGCACAGTTACCGAGAGAAATCCGCACCCTAATGCTAACGTAACTGCGCCAATGATTGTCCACGTCAGGGATGCTTCAGTCACCGCTTGGCATGTGCTTGCGCAGAGCAGCGGTTGGGTCTCTATAAGGTGCATTCCTTGCAAAAACCAAAGCAGTCCAATAGCGGTGCATGCGGCGCCAAGAAATACCACAAATATTCGTCTTGCAAACGACATATGTAACGCTCCTTTCCCTGCCAATAATTGGGCAGGGCGACACTTACGGGTGATGGTATACCGCCCACGCTTGCGCTTGCTATGCCGTGTCTTAATGTTTTCTAAAGTGTTATCAAATGTGATGTTAAATTCGCTCCGGGGGTAACCCTGTTAGGCGGCTGCATTACGCTTCCCCCTTGCGTACGTTAGTTAGACGAAGGATACTTGGTGGCATGCAGGGAACAAATGTTCGAATAGAAAGCTTTGCGGGGTTGGATCAGTTGCCCCGACAGGAGCGTATCGACGCCCTGCGCCGGCGCATGGAGGCAATAAGCCCCACCGTGGTAGCAACGCAACAAATTTATACAGAAGTGACTTCGGAGGCGGATGTTCTTTCCGTTGAACCCCTGCTTGGGGGCATTTTGCCCGGTGGCGGATTGGCGCGGAAAGCCGTCACTCTTATGGATGAATCCCCATACTTAGCCATTGAGGTAATGGCTCATGTCGCCTCCCAGGGCGGTGTTGTTGGGGTGGTTGGATGGCCCCATCTCTGTTTCGCTCAAATGATCGAATACGGTGATATTCTTTCGAACATCGTGGTGGTTCCAGAGCCGGGGATAGAGCCGCTTTCTGTGGTCGCAACTCTTGCTGAAGGCCTAGATCTAGTGTTCTGTTATCTGCCCCAAATGGAGGTAACCCCCTCGCGTGCCCGCCCCTTTTTGTCCAAACTGCGTCGCGGCACAGCCGCCGTAGTGCTCGTGGGTGCTGAACTTGCAGCCCCAGCAGCCAGAATCCGCAGCAAAATCCTCCACTTCCACGGTATCGGCTCTGGCACTGGTCGCATTCAAACCGTGGAAATTGAAGTAACCGCGCATACCAAAAACTTCCCAATGCGCTGCGCCACAGTCGGCATAGGGAAACCGCTGAAGGCGCCTTCCCGGCCAGCACTGGCGGCGGTGTGACCATGCGTTTCCTTGCGCTTTGGTTTCCTGACTGGCCGGTCCAAGCCCTAGGCGTCCACCATGCCCCAACAGCCATTGAACGCAACGGTCACATTTACGTATGCAGCAATACCGCTCGGCAGGCTGGGGTTCGTCGGGGAATGCGAGTTCGACAAGCGCAGGCAGTATGCCCGCAGTTGGAAGTCACCGCAGATAACGCTGCCCGTGATGCTCGCGCATTTGAGCAAATAATCGAATCTTTAGAACAAGTAGTTGCCGGTGTAGAAGTGCTGCGCCCAGGACTTGCAATCGTGGACGTCCTAGCGGCTGCACGCTATTACGACGACGAAGCACACGCCGTAGAAATGCTGATCAATGCTTCAGCTTTGCAAGGGGTGGACTCCTTTGCTGGCGTGGCAGATGAAATCACCACGGCGATGATCGCTGCGAGGGTCCCGGCCGTGGTTCCTCCAGGGATGTCTCGTCAGTTTCTTGCAGCGCAGCCGATTGGGGTGCTGCACGCGGAGGAAGCGCTAGCCATTGATGCCGGTACGGTGCGGACCTTGCAAGAATTAGGATTGCGAACACTCGGAGAGGTCGCCGAGATCGGAGTCCGGGATCTTACGGGGCGCTTTGGAACGCATGGTCTAAGGATCTATCGAGTTGCCGTCGCGGATACACAACGTCGAATTGCGACACCGCTAGAAGGGGAGCAATTAGCACTTACATATCGCCCTGAAGATCCAATAATTCGAGTGGATACGGCGGCATTTCTTGGTAGGCAATTAGCCAGCGAATTGCATATGAAATTGCAATATCACGGCCTTATTTGCCAGCGCTTACAAATCCAGGCCGAATTCACAGACGGCGATACCACAACACGCATCTGGCGCACCAAGGATGCGTTTTCAGAAACAGCCATTGCCGATCGCATACGGTGGCAGCTGGATGGATGGCTGAATGGCAGGGCGTCGGCAAGCGATTGTGAAGGCGGAATTATCGCACTCACGTTGGACCCCATCGAAGTCATGGTGCCCGAGAACGGAACACTTTGGGGAGGCGAACAAACAGACGAACATGTGCGGCGGGTGGTGGAGCGCGTTCAATCCACGCTGGGGCCAGATCGCGTGCTACAGCCATACCATGCAGGTGGACGGGGCGTAGCAACTCGTGTCCAATTTATTACGTATGGGGAACAGGTGATCCATGCGCCGATTTGGAATGGGGCAGTGCCTGGTCCGCACCCGGCACTATTGAAATTAGGGCCAGTGGGGGTGGCGGGTCCTGTGGAGGTGGAGCTTTGGGATGCGGCTGGGGCTTCCGTGACGATCGACGACGAGGCACTCATGAGCGCGCCGCCAGTTTGGATGGAAATTACGCATATAAAACAAGAGATTATTGCCTGGGCAGGGCCATGGCCAGAAGGGAGCCGCGCAAGAATCCAGGTGGTGACCAGCGAAAACGCATACTTACTGTGCTGGCGCGGTGGGAATTGGGAAGTGGAAGGCAGCTATGGGATTTGTGGCAGGGCCTTGCTTAACCGGGGTATATTGTGACGTAGATTACTTGATTGTTCTTTGCGGTGGGCCAAGATGGCACTGGGGCTGTTTGTAGCGTCGAGAAGCTTTGTGACACGAAATTAGATCGTGCACAAGCATTCACCAGGGATCTGTCACACTTTCCATAAAAAACGTGAAATTTATGGAATCTGCGACGAAAAACGGCCATTTTTGTCACAAATTCCATAAATTTTGCCGAAAAAATGGAATCTGAGACAGATCGCAGTTCAGCGGTTGTGTGCAACCTACTTTCGTGCCACAAATTCCATAAAAATCCGCTGTTCTGATGGAATCTGTGACAACCCCGAGGTCGGCGAGAATTTATTGTGACGCGGGTTACGTGATATTTCTTTCCGGCGAGCCAAAGCAACGTTGAACCTGGCCGCGGCGTCGAGAAGCTTTGCGACGCCGCG
>JAUMZC010000076.1 GCA_030528295.1 Corynebacterium sp. | reverse complement strand
AACCGACCCCCGAGTCCAACTCCCGCCCCGCGCAGTTCGGTATCGCCGTGGTGGAGTTATGGCACGAGGTAGAGGCCGGCGTCTGGGAGGATTTCGGCTTCAATTGGGGTGGGGTGAAAGTGTTCTCCGTCGCAATAGGTAGGGATTTTGCGGCCCATTTCTACGCGCAGTTTATTTGTGTGAAATGTTGTTACGTATTTTTCATCGTGACCGTCGCCGCGGAAATACTTTGGGAGGTTTTTCATTGCTTCCACCCTGTTCATTCCGTGGATGATTGTGACGTCGAATTGCCCGTCGGTGGGATTTGCGTTTGGGCAAATATTTGCGCCGCCTCCGTAGCTGGTTGTGTTTCCGATTGCTACTAATGTTGCGTCAAGTTCCATGAAAAAGTCTGCGTCTTCAGCGGAAACGCGGGTGGGGATACTGGTAAAGGTTGAGATCTCCACGAGGGAGGCGACGTTGTAACGCAGTGGCCCGGAAGGCCAGGTCATCTTATTGGTTATTTCGTTGACCAAAGAATCGAAACCTTGGCAAGCAATGGTTCCAAAAATGCGCGTATTTTCAGGGTTGTTTACCGCCGTGAGCTTGCCAAGGTCGGTGGTTTTCGTTTTTCCTTGCACAAGTGCGTCGGCGGCTTTTTTGGGGTCCAAGGGAATGCCGTAGGCGCGCGCGTGATCATTGCCTGTACCTGCGGGAATAATGCCTAGCGGGACGCCGCTGAATGCCATTTTCTGGAGGGCCAGATTGATCATTCCATCGCCGCCGCACACGACGATGGCGTCGAAATCCTGCTGAAGGCATTCTTCCACTTGCTGCAGTGAATCTTTGGCGGTGAGGCCGACGGTACTTACAACCTCCACACCTAATGATTGGAATCGGTCTCGTGCTGTGACTGCAGTTGGCAGCGCGGTTCCGTTACTTGCTGCAGGATTGGCCAATAGGGCGATTTTGTTCAGCATGAGAGCGCGATCTTTCTTTAACTTATGAGTTTGCCTGGATTCAAAATGCGATGCGGATCCAAGGTGCTTTTGATTGCATGCAAGATCTCAACAGATATTGGGTCGATTTCATTCTCAATATACGGCCGATGGTCTGTTCCAATTGCATGGTGGTGGGTAATTGTACCTCCGTTTTGGAGAATTGCCTGACTAGCGGCTTTTTTTGCACGCGACCATTGTGTGTGGGGGTCGTCGTTTTGGTTTGCGATTACGGTGAAATAAAGCGAGCAACCCGTGTGGTAGACGTGGCTGATATGGCACATCACAATGGCCATGGTGCCGCTGTTGGTGAGTGACTCTGCGAGTGCGTGTCCAACTGCTGTTTTGAGTGTTTCAACGTTCGACCAATTGGTGGCGGTTTCAAGGGTTTCGCAAAGTCCGCCGATATCGAGGATTGCATCGCGGAGGACAGGGGCGCCAAAACGGCCTTTTTCCCATGCTCTAACGGGGCCTTCGCCCAAAGACTTTCCACCCAGTGAAAGCAGGAGTTTACGGGTTTCCTGGTGGCGGATTTGGGTTTGTTCTTCGGTGCCCTCATACATGGTGATGCAGAGGCAGCCGGAGTAGTCGGTGCATTCAGCGATGTTGTCGGTGGATGAGAGATTTAAGCTGGATTCGATTTCGTCGGAAAGGCGAATCACTGTTGGCCCGGTGTTGTGCTGTTTTACGAGGCGTAGCGCTTTGGCGCCTGTAGCAAAATCGGGGAAACAGAAGGCTTCGTAGCGTTTTGATGCTGGGATTTGATGGACGCGACATCGTATCCGCGTGATAATCCCAAGGGTGCCTTCTGAACCGAGGAAAAGTTCGCGGAAGTCAGGTCCGGCGGCCGATGCGGGGAAATTGCCGCCAACTTCAAGGATGCCCTTGGTGGTCACCACGGTAAAGGAGTGGACCATTTCATCGAACCGCCCGTAGCCTGACGAGTTTTGCCCTGATGAGCGCGTGGCTGCGTATCCGCCGATGGTCGCGTACGGGAACGATTGTGGAAAATGGCCGAGCCGGAGACCGTGCTGGGAAAGCGCTATTTCCGCGTGGGGACCGGACATGCCAGCACCGAGGGTTGCCTGTTCTGAGATCTTATCGACGTCCTCCAACTTGTTGAAGCGCGTCAAGTCTAGGCTGAGCACGGCGCGGTGCCCGCCGTCGATAGGCGAAATACCGCCGACGACGCTGGTGCCGCCACCGAACGGGACAACCGCAATACTGTTTGCCTCGCAAAATTGCAGAATTTGTAGCACTTCTTCATCGGTGGCGGGAGCGACAACGGCGTCGGGAGCGTTAATAACTGCTTTTGTGCGCCAATCAATGAGGTCACGATACGACTTACCTCGGGAGCGGGGGAGGCGTTGGTGGTGAGCGGTAGACACATGTGCCTCGCCGACGATGGTGCGGAGCTTGGCCAGGTCAGCTTCCTGGAATCGGGACTCGCTTAATGTTATATCCGATCCCTGAAGGGGAGGTCGCGGCTTATTTTTCAAACCTAAAGTGGTATGCAAAATCCGGATCATTCCGGAACTTAAGGGCTTCGCTTCGTCGCTTGTGCCCCACAGATTGAACGCCATTGGCGGAACCGGCAGTTGTGCACTCATGTTCGGAAGTTTACACTTTCGGAAAAGTGTAACGGCGTCTGAATGGCAGGGCAGCGGTATGAGAATTGCTGAATTTTTGCAGTGTAGACAGGTTTTGTTCAATAGATCCTGAAAGAGCCGTGGAACTCTGCCCCGTAATCAGGTAGTGATTTTACTGCAATTTGCGGAGCAAAAACTGAGTATTGTAGATGGTGAATTTAATTAATGTTTAGGTGTACAAGGACTTTGGTGTTGGTATGACAACCTCTGCGTTGCATGCTGGGCGACGGGTTGCAGATTTGCAGGCTTTGCGGAGCGGTGAAGAAATTGACCTTTTGGTCATTGGCGGTGGAATAACTGGGGCAGGTATTGCTCTTGATGCCGCTTCTCGAGGGCTGCGCACAGTGCTAGTGGAAAAGCATGATTTGGCGTTTGGAACGTCACGGTTTTCTTCCAAACTTGCCCACGGCGGATTGCGATACTTAGCAAAACTGGAGTTTGAGATCGCAAAGAATTCCGCCGTTGAACGAGGCAGGCTTATGGAAACTATTGCCCCTCATTTAGTGCGAGCATTACCGCAAGTAACTGCATTGAACTCTGATACAAATCTCGTTCAGATAATTGCGATGCGCCTGGGCTTTTTTGCCGGAGATATTCTACGTATGATTGCTGGCACCCCGTCCGCGGTGTTGCCGCGCTCGAGGTATGCCTCACCACAGGAAACGCGGTTGATGTGCCCGGCTGTCAAGCGTGCGGGATTAAAGGGATCATGGGTTAATTTTGATGGTCAAATGATTGACGACGCCCGGCTGGTTGTTGCTGTTGCTCGCACTGCTGCGATGCACGGGGCCCGGATTATCACACGCTGTTCCGCGAGTGAATTGAGTGGAAATGAAGCAGTATTAACCGACGTCGTTACACACACGAGGTTTCGTGTAGGCGCGAAGGCTGTGGTAAATGCTACCGGAGTTTGGGCGGGCTCACTGAATTCTGGAATTGCAATTCGTCCCTCCCGTGGTACGCATTTAGTGATTGATTCGGAAAAGTTGGGTAATCCAACCGGTGCACTGACGTTTCCGTTAGAAGGTTCGATTTCCCGCTATTTCTTCATTTTGCCGGGTCAATTGGGGCGTTGCTATATCGGATTAACTGATGAAGACAGCCCTGGTGAAATCCCCGACGTTCCGGAAACTCCGGAAAGTGATGTCGAATTTTTATTAGGCCAAGTCAATAGAATTCTTAACATTAAACTTCGCCGAAGTGATGTGATTGGTGCTTTTACGGGACTGCGTCCGCTTATTGATACGGGCAGCGGCGAAACGTCAGATATATCGCGCAAACACATAATTGCAAAAGGTAACAACGGAGTAATTTCCATTGTTGGCGGCAAGTTTACGGAGTATCGGCTGATGGCTGAAGAAACGGTCAACGAGGTGCTTCGGACCAGCGGTTTAAAGGCAAAAACCTGCCAGACGAAGGATTTGCCGCTAGTCGGTGCCAATGGCGATTGCGATACGCGGCAGGAAATGGGGAAGCTTCCATCGTCGTTAGTGGATCGATTTGGATATGAAGCACCCAAGGTAGTGGCATTGTCAACAGTGAACGATCCGTTAGGCAACATTGCTGGACTGGATATTACCAGGGCTGAGATTGAGTATGCCTTTACCCATGAGGGTGCGTTGGATATTGATGACGTGCTGGACCGCCGAACACGGATTGGCTTGGTTCCTGAAGATCGGCAACGTGCGTTGCTGGAAGTGAACGAGATTTTTCATTACATCAAAGGGAGGAGCGAATATGGGTCGTTTATGCCGAGTTCGTAACCGGGTTCTCACATTCGCGCAGATCGAGTATCCGGTGATTACGGCGAAAATAATTCGAAGGTTGTTGAACCTGAACAAGCGCTTGAAATCTAAGCGCCCGCAGCAGCCGACCGCCTCGAAAGAATGCGCATATGAACGGCCGCAACGTGTCAATGGTATTGCGGCCGCGAATTGGGCTGCACGGGTGCCATGGAAAGAAAACTACGAAACTAGCTAAAACGTGAATGGTGTGTGCCAACGTAATAGCGGTTCCTGAAATTCAATAATTAAACTCACTTGCTGACCTGCCCTAACCCCACTGTCGGTTGGAGGCTTCTGAGGCGGCGAGTATGACCCTTTTGTGCAATAGATCTTCCCACTGTGTGGAGGGATGGCATATTGCTATTTTCGGTAATCAGTGCGAGCGATAGCTGCGGGAAAATCGCTCAATATTGATGCGTGTTTTGTCATCATATGCTGAGGTGAAGTGGTGAGGAGATTTTCACAGAGTAAACGCATTGCCCACTTTGTATTGGTGTACAGAATATGTATTAGGCGTACATACAGGTGCGGCTATTGCTGTATGAGCTGTGATGATGCTTGGCGTGTGCTAAGCATGGCTACATCCTTTGACATTCTCGCTTTTATGTTCGAAATTGCGGCGCCGGGATGGCGGGGTTAAGGGCCCTGTGTGGGTGTTTGATGGTGAGGTTGCAGAACTGGCCCGAATTGGGACGCAACGACATTCTCCAACTATTAAATAACATAGTTTTATATGCGCCATTGGGATATTAATCTCGTGCGCAAGTGTCTGCATTACGTATCCATGTTTGAGAGTTCCTGGCCGTGATGCGAGGTAAAGGTATTGACGCGATACTTTGCATAATCATCCGACCTTTGTTGAGTGTTTTGCCTATATAAAAGGACCCATTAAGCCAATTGTTGAAAAAGTGCGAAATTTCGAGCACGTGTTCGCACTGTTGGTCGCTCGATTGAGGGGCTTTTAGGGGGATAAAATGGGGGTAGCGCGATTCGTTTTAAAAATAAGAGTAATGGATTCTGAGAAGCGGTTTTCCCTGCTAGAGATAAAAACGAAAAGAGTATCTAGTATGGTACTTTCGTTCCTACTTTCATCGATGTAATTCGCTAAAAAACTTGGGATAAGCTGCAAATTTAACGGAAGTTTATCCAATGTAAAAGCGTGCTGGCATCTTTACTACTTTGGCAGCAGTGACGTATCCTATTAGGTGTTGTGTTGTATAGGTTATGCACCACCTACTGGACATTAGGGTATGTTTTTCTTAGACGCTGAATCTATTTTTCAATTTCTAAGCACACGAAATTCACTCATGGTTTGATGGTCTTATGGATATGGAATCTGCGATATTGGATGCGGGGCGAGTTTGCATCCTGCGTGATGGAATTCAGCGCACCACTATGGCTGGTGTTGCGCGTGAGGCAGGGGTGAGCCGTCCAACCTTGTATCGCCGATATAGCGGAGTGGATGAGCTGCTCGGCGATCTGCTGACTCGTGAATTGGTGTCAGTTTTAGACTTGGCATATCCATTACCGGAATCGCTTGATGAACTTATTGAAGTAGTTCTTGATTGTACGGAGTCGATACGCACTAATGAGTTGTTGCAGGCAATTGTGCAAAGCGATCCGGAGCTCTTAAGCAAGTATTTTGTCCAGCGTTTCGGACGGACACAACAACGTTTAATGCGTTTCCTTGCCGCATTATTCCGAAATTTAGAAGGGGAGGTTCGGGCTGGGGACCCGGACAAAATGGCCGCAGTTGTGCTGACTGCAACACAGATTCTTTCACTCAGTGGCAATGCACTCCTGCAGCTGGACCCGGAACCAAAGGTTTGGCGGCGAGAATTGGAATATATGATTCGCGGCTATCTCACGCCATCCTTCCAAGGGCACCTAGAACTCTTTGAAGGTAACCTTTCCGAAGGTACGGCAGGTGCCGCAGGTACGGCCTAAGCTTTCGAATGCGGCAGGGTGGACGCGGCGTCGATAAGCCTTGTTCGCTATTGGCGTACACTGCGTTGACCAGCATAAACACGCCGAAATTCGATGGTGGGGCGAATATTAGGGCATGAACCTGCAGCTATCCACGTTAGAGTGGGTGCGACTGAAGATTAATAAGGGAGAGGCATGTTCGAGAGATTCACAGACCGCGCTCGCCGCGTTATCGTATTGGCTCAAGAAGAAGCTCAAATGCTCAACCACAATTACATTGGTACGGAGCATATTCTGTTAGGCCTTATCCAAGAAGGCGAAGGCGTAGCGGCCAAAGCATTAGAGTCCATGGGTATTTCCCTTAACGCGGTGCGTCAGGAAGTCGAAGAGATTATCGGTCACGGCACCACCCCGCACCAGGGGCATATCCCTTTTACGCCGCGCGCAAAGAAAGTCCTTGAGCTTTCCTTACGCGAGGGCCTGCAGATGGGCCACAAATATATCGGCACCGAATTCTTGCTGCTCGGATTGATTCGCGAAGGCGAAGGCGTAGCAGCGCAGGTATTAGTCAAACTTGGTGCGGACCTGCCGCGTGTGCGCCAGCAGGTTATCCAATTGCTCTCGGGTTATGAGGGCAACGCGGAAACCCGTCGCGACGATACTGTTGGCGCAGGTTCTAGCCCTGGTGGGAGAGCGCAAAGCAATGTTGGCGAGCGATCCAGCTCGCTGGTATTAGATCAATTTGGACGTAACCTTACCCAGGCTGCCAAGGACGGCAAGCTTGATCCGGTGGTCGGGCGTGAAAAGGAAATCGAACGCCTGATGCAGGTGCTTTCCCGTCGCACCAAGAACAACCCGGTACTTATCGGCGAACCTGGCGTGGGTAAGACCGCCGTGGTTGAAGGTTTAGCGTTAGATATCGTCAACGGTAAGGTCCCGGAGACCCTGCGTGATAAGCAGGTGTATTCGCTGGACCTGGGCTCGTTGGTTGCGGGTTCCCGCTACCGTGGTGACTTTGAAGAGCGCCTGAAGAAGGTGCTCAAGGAGATTAACCAGCGCGGCGATATCATCCTGTTTATCGACGAAATCCATACCCTCGTCGGCGCGGGCGCTGCTGAGGGCGCTATTGACGCGGCGTCGCTACTCAAACCGAAATTGGCGCGGGGCGAGCTGCAAACCATCGGCGCCACCACGCTCGACGAATACCGCAAGCACATTGAGAAGGACGCCGCGCTCGAACGCCGTTTCCAGCCCGTGCAGGTGCCCGAGCCCAGCGTGGAGATGACTATTGACATCCTGAAGGGGCTGCGCGACCGCTACGAGGCGCACCACCGCGTTTCCATTACCGACGGCGCGCTCTCGGCCGCCGCACACCTGTCCGACCGCTACATCAACGACCGGTTCCTACCAGACAAGGCCGTAGACCTTATCGACGAAGCGGGCGCCCGGATGCGCATCAAGCGCATGACCGCACCAGCTGGGCTGCGCGAGATCGATGACCGGATTGCCAAGGTTCGCCGCGAGAAGGAAGCCGCGATCGATGGTCAGGACTTCGAAAAAGCAGCCGGATTGCGCGACAAAGAACGCATCCTTGGTGAGGAACGTGCCGCGAAAGAAAAGAAGTGGCGCGAAGGTGACCTCGAAGAAATCGCCGAGGTTGGCGAAGAGCAGATCGCCGAAGTGCTGGGCACCTGGACCGGCATCCCGGTATTCAAACTCACCGAAGAAGAATCCACCCGTCTGCTGCGCATGGAAGAGGAATTGCACAAGCGCATTATCGGCCAAGACGATGCCGTCAAGGCCGTGTCCCGTGCAATCCGCCGCACTCGTGCTGGGCTGAAAGACCCACGTCGCCCTTCCGGTTCCTTTATCTTCGCAGGCCCATCCGGTGTTGGTAAGACCGAACTTTCGAAGGCGCTGGCCGAATTCCTATTCGGTGAAGACGATGCCTTGATCCAGATCGACATGGGCGAATACCATGACCGCTTCACAGCCTCACGTTTGTTCGGTGCACCTCCCGGATACGTTGGCTACGAAGAGGGTGGCCAACTGACCGAAAAGGTACGTCGCAAGCCATTCTCCGTTGTTTTGTTCGACGAGATTGAAAAGGCCCACAAGGAGATCTACAACACCCTTCTGCAGGTGCTCGAAGACGGTCGGCTTACCGACGGCCAGGGGCGCGTTGTGGACTTCAAGAACACGGTGCTGATCTTCACCTCCAACCTGGGAACCCAAGATATTTCCAAGGCTGTGGGCATGGGCTTCAGTGCCGTTGGCGCGGCCGATGCCGATGGTCAGTACGAACGCATGAAGAACAAGGTCAACGATGAGCTGAAGAAGCACTTCCGGCCGGAGTTCCTCAACCGTATCGACGACATCGTGGTCTTCCACCAGCTCACCCAAGAGCAGATCGTACAGATGGTTGATCTGCTTATCGGCCGTGTGGCGAAGGCTTTGGAAGCGAAGGACATGGCACTGGAACTCACCGACGAGGCGAAGCACCTGCTGGCCAAGCGTGGTTTCGATCCAGTACTCGGTGCCCGTCCGTTGCGTCGTACCATCCAACGCGAAATCGAAGACGTACTGTCCGAGAAGATTCTGTTTGGTGAGCTGGGCGCCGGTGAAATCATCACCGTTGATGTGAAGGACGATGCCTTCACCTTCACCCCAAAGCCAAAGCCGCTTCCTGACGGCACCTTCGATGCGCTTGCGGTGGAGGCAGCAGAACTGACCGCTGATTCCTAACATTCGAGCTAGGTGTGCGAGCACTTCGCTATAGTTGGGAACGACTTGCCAACCACGAAAGGGGCCGGTGCTGTTATGGGCATCACATTCCGTAAGCGTAAGAAGATCGGCAAAAACAGCTGGATTAATATTTCCGGTTCCGGAGCTTCAGCCTCAACCAAAATCGGACCAGTCACGGTAAACAGCCGCGGAGGTCTCTGGGTTAGTTTGCCTGGAGGTCTCACGTACCGCGGCCGTTGGCGCTAGTCTTCCTGACGCGCAGCAGCCCACTGGAGCAATTCATCAATGGTTGCTTTGGCTAGGGGAGTTAGCGCTTTATTATCGGCAAGCATTTGTGTGCCCCGCAGCTGGATAAAGTCTAGGTATTCAGGGTTGCGCGTCGCTTGATAGCCCTCCTGGGCGGCGCGCATTTCAGCTAGGTCTCGGGTGACTTGCCTGGTGAGTAGCCACCGTCCCCACATCGCGATAAGGGCACACACGAGGGCAACAATAGCTGCGGTGGGAGTCCATAGATATAACAACCCTGCCAGCACCATGAGTCCTGTGACTAACTTGCCCACAGAGTAGACGTAATCTTCACGTTCTGCAGACATGGTTTGTTTGGCCACGGCAACAAAGGTTTCTTTGAAGCTTGGAGCGGATTTATCGGCAGTACTCACTGGCGTAACACCTCATTGATGTAATCGGCTGCGGAAGTGGCCACAGTCTCAGTCATTGTTTGAATTTCATCCGGAGAATGGGGGAAGCTCACCGAGTGGTCCGCCCAGCGGTGCATATCGATATCGTTCCAAGAATCGCCGAGTGAGTAGGTTTCAAAGCCAGCGAGCGAGGAGTCGCCCAGATAGCTCATGAGCCATTCCAAGCCACTGCGCTTGGTGCAATTCGGGGGCACGATATCCAAAAAATCCTGGTTGCGGTGGCAATCCACCTTGGTGCCATAGTGCTCCATGATCCAGTTGTGAATACGAGTAATGGATGCTTCTGTGGTTGCCCCGGTGTGGATCCACAGTGGGATGCCCACGAACGTATGGTGAGGGACGTCGTCAAGCAACATTGGGTCGAAATGCTGCAGAATATCCGTGGACAACTCCGGTGCGAGCGTACTGGATAGACGGACATCATTGGTATCAAGGGTAGTAGCAAACACACCGACGCCGGGCTCGCGTGAAAGTGCATCAACCAGCTCGAGCACCAATGTATTTGGCAAGGTGTGGCTGGTGAGGATGTGGAATTCGCCGTCAGTGACCACCGCGCCGGTGTACAACACGTAGTAATCGAACTGAAGTTTGCTCGTTCGAAGTGCGTGTTGAGTGGCAGCAATGGATTTGCCGGTGGCGCACACCGCAATATTGCCTGCGGCGCGCCACCGGTTGATCGCCGCAACCGTATCGGGGCTGATCCTACGCTGGAAAATAAGTGTGCCATCGAGATCGCTGGCGAGAATTTTCTGAACGGTCATGCGTTGTTCATATCCCCTTCCTGGTTTCACGGCGTCACGGTGCGCGGCGGCGATTACGCCGGTGCAGGTGCCAGAATGCCCGCCCAGTAGCCGAAAATGCCAATGGCAAACATTCCGAAAATGATCCAAATAGCGTTGACTTTCTTGCGCAGCAGCCACATGCACAGGAACGTCAACAGCAAGGCGGTGAGGCCCGGCAGCAGAGTATCCAAAATATCCTGCATCGTGGTGACAACTTGTTTGCCGTCCTGATCCTCATATCGGGACACCACAAATGGGATGTAAATGGAAGTCCACTTAGACACCAAGGAGCCCATCACAAACAAGCCCATAATCGAGGCCATTTGGGTGAGCCGGCGCAGCGTATTACCGCCGACCTCGGACACTACTTCCACGCCTTTTTGGTACCCCAGCTTAAAGCCGTACCAGCGGGTCACCATACGGAAAATAGTGAGCACCAAGAAGAACAGGATTGGGCCTAAAATATTGCCATTAATTGCCAGCGAAGCGCCAAGTGCCGCCAACACTGGGCGAGCTGTACCCCAAAAGAGCGGGTCACCCACACCTGCAAGTGGGCCCATGAGGCCGACTTTGACGTTGGTAATATCTGCCTCGGAGATATCTTCACCTGCGGCTTTTTGGCGTTCCATCGCGGCGGTCACGCCGAAAATCGGCGAGGCGATCCACGGGTGGGTGTTAAAGAACTCTAGGTGTCGCTTCAGCGCCGCCGCTTGGTCTTCCTTCTTTGTGTAAAACCGCCGAATAGCGGGCATCAACGACACGCATACTCCGATTGCTTGCATGCGCTCGAAGTTGAACGAGCCCAGCATGAACGTGGAGCGAATATAGGTAGAGATGTAGTCCCGTTTAGTGAGCTCGAGTGGCCCGGTTGCTGGTTCAACTACATCGGTTTGTGGTGATGTTGGTGTAGTCATGATCGGTCAATCCTTTTCCTGGGTCACTCAAGCTTGTTGTCATAGTTTGGTCCGGTGGCCGCCATGGCTGGCGTTGGCGCCTGGATGCTGTCGTGGAATGATGGGTTGAGCTGCACATAGACAATGGCCAAGCATGCGCCGATAATGCCGAGCCCGACCAGGTTAAGGTCTGGGATGAAGGCTGCGAGCACAAAACCAAGGAAGAAGAACGGCATGAGGATACGTGCTTTCATCATGTTGATGACCATGGCGTAACCAACAACCACAATGAATCCACCCGCCACCTGCAGACCTGTGGAAACTACCTCTGGGATGGCATTGAGCCACTGTTCCACGGTGCTGGTGCCGGCGACGGCCGCGACAACGGCGGTGGGGATTGCCACCCGAAGACCCTGAAGAAACAGCGCTGTGAAGTGCATGATTTCGATGCCTCTGAAGTTGGCGTTTTCCGCGAACTTATCTGCTTGATGCTGGAAAAACACCGCGATCGTACGAACAAATATTGTGAGTACTTGACCAGCAGCGGCAAGCGGCACCGCGATAGCAATACCAGTATTGACGTCCTGCCCACCAGCGATGACGACGACCGCGGCCACCGACGACGCCAAGGCCGCATCCGGAGCCATCGCGGCGCCTACATTCATCCAGCCCAAGGCGATTAATTCGAGCATGCCGCCTAGGATGATGCCGGTTTTTAAGTCGCCCATGACTAAGCCCATTAAGGTACAGGCAACCAGTGGACGATGGAACTGGCGTTCGTCGAGCACGGAGGCCATGCCCGCGACGAGTGCTACGAGCACAACAAGCACAAATGAAATGGCGCTCATGCCAGCAATCCTTTCTCTTTGAGTTTGCTCATCATGTCAGTACGGGAACTGGTAGGGACCTGCTGCAATGTCATTGGAACCCCGAGGGCGTTGATCGCCTTATAGGCTTCGATGTGCTCATCATTGACCGACACCGCTTCCGTAATCAGCGTCATCCCAGGTTTATAAGTGACTCCGCCCACGTTGACCTCGTCTACCTTGACGCCTTCTTCAAGCAATTTCAGGGCGTCCATGGGGCTTTCCACCACAATCATCGTTCGCATGTCCTTGTACTCCGGGTTGAAATACACGCGAATGGTCTTGGCTATATCCAAAACGTTCGTTCGTGCCGAAGCGGGCCCTACCTGCAGTAACAGTGACTTACGTAGTTCGTCGTTGGCCGCGGCGTCGCAAGCCGCGATAAGGGTTTTCGGAGCCACGTGGTTGACCCATGAGCCCGCAACCTGTCCATGAATCAGGCGAGAATCGATGCGCAACAATGCCACATTCATGGTGGCTGCAGGGTCGCGAGGGAAATTTGGATCAATTTCAACTGCCGCTGTAGGTTGCGCCGTTGTCGCTGGCGGCTCGGAGGCGCCCTGGTCTGCGGTAGTGGGAGCAGCCTTGGGCGCCTTAGGAGCCTTACCAACCTTGAATGAACGCACACCCGTTGAACCAGCTTTTAATGCCTTATTCACCAGTTTGTCCATGGTGGTATTTGGACGTCGGGCCGCCGTGAAAACCTCCACTAACATGGGGATACTCACACCGGAGACCACGTCCGCATTATCGCGTTCAGCTACAAAACGAGCCCCCGCATTGTAAGGGCTGCCGCCAAATAGATCGACAAGTAGAAGAAGATCTTCAGCGTCATCGGAATTATTGTCAACGATGAGTTTGTAGGCCTCAAGTAAATCTTCAGGGCCTTGTCCGGGGACGAAAGTGACCGAATGTACATTGTTAATTTCGCCCACAATCATAGCGGCGGAGTCGACCAATGCCGGGGCGGATTCCCCGTGCGCCGCAACTATTATGCAAACCATACGATCCTCCGTATCAGGGGATAAAAGACGAGGTTATCGGTGAGTTATCGGTGATTTTTGAAAGCAGTCTGTATAAATCACATCGTATGCCGCAGTTAAGAAGCCGACAATATCTATATGTAAGCGTAATTCGAACTACACCTATTTGTAACCGTTTAAATTGTGTGCTTAGAATCCTAGAATTTGTGGGCAAAATTGGTATGATTTTCTGAAATTGCTCCGGCAATTTTGGTTTAGCGTCCGAATTGTGCCCGAGAATAAACACTTTTAAGCAATGTGCACACGCGGGATGTTGCAAATTCAACAACTGATGTGCGGTTGGCGGGGGAGCATTGGGGGTAACTTGGTTTGCGAGCTGTACTGCAGGGATGCCGTCGTATGCTGAGGGTAGAATGCTCGAATCCCGGAGAGGTAACCATGATTGGCGTCCGTCGCACCATACTTATCGTTGCCCTGTTTCAAGCGATATCCACGGTAGTGGGCGCGTTTCAATTGCTCACTACTCCTCATTACTACGCGTTCCTGCTAGACGGAACGGTTTTTGAAGGGCAATACGTGCTCGCGGCAGTGCTACTCGGCGTGGTTGTTGGGGGGTTTCAGTGGTCGGCCGTGTGGGTGCACTTCCGTTCGAAAACCTGGTTGGCGGCTGCGCATGCGATTGCAGGACTGGTGATGCTCGGCTGGATTGCGGGTGAATGCCTGGTGCTCGGGGTATTCATTTGGCCTCATGCGTTGTGGGGTGGTGTTGGCGCGCTGCATCTGTTTTTGGTCACGGTGTATTTGGGGGCATTTCAGCCGAGGCGTTAGTGGGGCGTGTGCTTCGCTTGTTCAAGTTTCGTGGCAAGGTTTTTGTTTGCGCACGACCGCTGATCTGTGGTCTGTCGCGA
>JAUMZC010000075.1:4124-14313 GCA_030528295.1 Corynebacterium sp. | reverse complement strand
CCAAAAACCCCCAGGTTCCAGGGGCCAACACCCATGCCCAACAACAGAAAGCCAAACAATGCGACCTTTGCTCAGCCCCCGAACAAACCAAAAACAGCACACGCCCCAAGCACCGACGAGTAGATAGCCTCGATATATGAAACTTTTGGATACATTTCAAAGTGAGACGGCAAATTCAATGTTTGATCCACAGTATCACCAGGTGGAGAAATCTATTTTTGTTCGAGTTCGGGCGGATAATGTCTCACCAAAACAATTACGTGAATTTCACCAAACCTTGCGGAACCAGATGCGCCGGGCTGTACTTCATGGAATGTATTTTCATTCGCACATTCATATGAAAATCAATAACTCCCAAATACTGGTGCGGCAAAATGTTGCAGATATCGGCCCGGTATTAGAGTTCGCGTCCTGCGGAATCCAGACAGTTGTTTTTGCCAACGGAAATCTCAGTGTGTCAACTAATTTGTGGGACCAATCAGCACGCGAGAACGTATTTCCACGGATTGTAGATGCGTGCTCCAATTACAATACTGAGCGATTATTCTCGGATTATTGGCTGCTCACGCTATGGGAGAGACGGAATGCAGTCAAGCGCTTAATAATGGGAGTTCCTCGGGCGTCAACGCTCACTGTTGACATGCTGGAATCTGCATTCCATGGGATCAATGAAGTCGACTTCCCTGCAGCTAATGGCAACAAAATGGATATTGCGGAATGGGTCAAAAAAGCTCGGTCTGAAATTTACCAGGTAGGATACCCTTGGAAAGTCGAACACGCGTCTTGCGGGAGCGAGTGTCGTATTGTGGCAGATCTCGGCGAAGTGGACTTGGCTGAATATGTTGGAGCACGTGACCTACTGCTGCGTATTGTGCGGGATGCTGAATCTAAGGGAGTTTGGGTGAACTTCACATTTCTGGGAATTGTTGAAACTCACCCATTTTCAATCAACACCATCGATGAGTTGCACTACGGTGCAGCAACAGCGACGTCGATAAGCGCGTGAAATTATTCGTGCCTCAACGCGTCGATGGGGTTGAGTTTCGCAGCTTTGTTTGCGGGGTAGTAGCCGAAGAACAAGCCGACGCCGAGTGAGAACAAAAGTGCGACAAGAATACCGCTGATGGGAGGGCTGACAACTGTCTTCATAAAATACGAGCCCAGCACGCCAAAACCGGAACCAAGGAGGACACCGATAATGCCGCCGAGCAAGCCAACGATCATAGATTCGACAATGAATTGAATGCGAATATCACGTCGTGTCGCCCCCAAAGCTTTTCGAATGCCAATTTCGCGTGTGCGCTCGGTGACCGTGACCAGCATGATGTTCATGACGCCAATACCGCCAACCAGGAGGGAAATTCCGCCAATCGCGGAGACCACTAAACTCACGGTGGCTAGCATGGTGTTGAGTTCGGCGAGTTGCTTACTGAGGTCGGTGACTTTGACCTTGTAATCTTCGTTATTTTCGTACTGATCATCGAAGTATTTTTGTACGGTGTCTTTGAATTTATCGGAATCCATGTCTTGGCTGGGGCGGACGCTAATCACATCCCAGGCTTCATCAACATCATCGATCCTCTGTTCGGAAGGCCAAGGTACGTACAAGACTGAGGGGGTGAATCCACCGACGAGCACCCCGCCGTCGTCGCTTTGGTACACGCCGATCACGGTAAACGATACTGAGGTGCCGTCCGCCGAGGTGAAATCAACTTCAGAACCGAGAGCGCGACTAGTGTCACCGTCGAATAACTTATCTAATAGCTCGGGGGAGAGGACGGTGACTTGACGGTCACCTGCGATGTCTTCCTCGTTGAAGGCGCGTCCGGCTTGGATTTTCACACCTTTGAGCCGAAAATACTCATCGTTGACGGCCATGAGGGAGGTAGCGGATTTTTCACTATCCACCTGGACGTTTCCGCGATGGTTTGAAAATTCGCCGATTGCTATACCGTCGAGTTGCTCGCCGAGCCGCGAGCGCATGTCTTCGATCATATCGATGCTAATTTTGTTATCAGCATCGATATCGTCAATACTTCCGTACGCATTTTCGTCTGTTTCAGCGGATCGTGGTTCGACGCGTACGGTGAAGTCATTGATACCTGCACTGGCGAGGCTATTCGCGGTTTGTGTTTCAAGCGCTTTGCCTAGGGTCACAATTGTAATCACGGCGGCAATGCCGATAATCACGCCGAGCAGGGTAAGCAAAGCGCGCATTTTATTGGTGCGGAGACTGGAGAGCGCCAGGGAAATGCATTCTGCAAAACTCATGAGCTTACCTCCGTTCGAGTGATCACACCGTCCACCATGACAACCGTGCGGGAGGTTTCCGCCGCAAGTTCGGGGTTGTGGGTAATAAACACAATTGTTTTGTGTTGCTCTTGGTTGAGTTGGTGGAACATGTCCATCACCAGTCGCCCGGTCACCGAATCGAGGGCGCCGGTAGGTTCGTCTGCGAGCAGCAGGTCCGGGTTATTTGCTAGGGCTCGGGCAATTGCCACGCGCTGCTTTTGACCGCCAGAAAGTTCGTTTGGTTGGTGGTTCATTCGGTCGCCCATGTCCACCATTTCCAGTAAATCTTTCGCGCGTTGTGTTCGTTCGCGTGCGGAATACCCGGCGTATAGCATGGGCATTTCGACGTTTTTCAGTGCACTGACCCGGGCGATGAGGTTGAAGTTTTGGAAAATAAATCCAATGTTTTGACTTCGGTAGTGTGCTAATTGATCATCGTCAGAGTCGAGAACATCAACACCGTTGAAATGATAGGTTCCTTTTGTGGGGCGGTCGAGCAGGCCAATGATATTCATCAGGGTTGACTTGCCCGAGCCGGATGCGCCGACAATTGAAACGAATTCGCCGCGTTCAACATGAAAATCGCAACCAGGGATCACGGTTAATTCTGCAGGTGTTCCGATATTGAATGTTTTGACAATATCGCGCATTTCAATGAGGCGCCCACTTTCTGTGGTCGTTTGAGACACCTCTTATTCACCTTTTCCTGGCTTGGTGGATTCGTCGAGAATGACCGGCAAACCGACCATGCTGCGATAATTGTCCGGTTGTGTAATCACAACGTCTTTGGGTTTCAGTGAACCATTTTCAATTACTGCTTCTACGTCATTTGAGGTTTTTATTTTGATCTTTCGTTCCTCGATAACGCGCCGACCATCTTTTTCAGCGGCCACGAGTACTGCCTTTTGTCCATCATCGGTGGAGAAGATCGCATCGCGCGGAACCGAAATTGCGTTCGGCAATTGATCGGTAATGATTTGGGCTTTCGCATTGCCGCCAATCAGCAGCCCTTCACGATCGCCAGTGACTTCGATTTCCACCGGGAATGTCACTTTTTTGCTTGACGACGCCCCGCCACCGCCGCCACCTGCGGCACCGGCTTGGGGTGCGAGTTTATCTGCCTCGTTCATGCCGACAGGGGAGACTGAGGACACTCTGCCACTGAATTCTTTGGTGCCGGTTGCAACGGTCGTGAATACCACAGGTGTGCCTACGGCGATTTTGGGGACATCAAGTTCTTTGACATCGGCGCGAAGTACGAGGTTTGAATCGTCGCCGACTGCCAAGACTGCACCATTCGCGGGCTGACCTTCTTCGGTCAGGATTTTGGTGATGACGCCATTGAATGGGGCGCGGATTTCGGAGGAGGAAATATCGTAACGCAGTTGGCTGGCGCTTTGTTCAGTAACGACGTGACCGGCTTCAGCTGCTCGAACGGCATGATCAACAGCTTGTTCGTAGGTTTGGAGTTTGTGGTCTGATGCAAGCCGGGCGGATTCGAGCGCGGTGGCTGCTTCTTTTTTACCTTCGAATGCACTGACGATAGCGCGTTGCGCGGTGGCCAAATCCTGGTCGATCTTTGCCAAGTTGTCAATATACGTACGCTCTTGATTGGCGAGATTTTGATTCGCATTATTGAGTTGGTTGAGCGCATCAGCGCCATTGAGTAAGGAATTGGAACCTGCGCCAAGTCCCGTCCCACTTGAACCTGACGGTCCGGTCCCGCCACCAGCGCCATTGCCACCGCCATTTGCGCCAGTTCCATTACCGCCACCATTGCCACCGGCGGTATTTCCGTTGGTGCCGGTACCACCAGTATTGGTATCCGCTACTGGTGCTGCTCCGCCAGGGTTGGTGCCAGGTGTTCCGCCGCCGGTGGTGGCGCTGGGGCTACCTCCGAGTACTTGGGCGAGTCCGACGCCTGCGCGTACGGTATTAATTGCTGCTGTAAGCACTTGGGAACGGGCATTCTCGACAGCGACGCCTTGGTCGCGAATGAGGGGATCTCGGCCGAGATCCTTATCAGTCTGCTTGTTTTCGAATGTTGCGACGGCTTCGTTGTATTGATCTTCCGCTGTGCGAAGAGCCGCCTGGGCGCTATTAATTTCTGGATTTAAACCTTGATTTAATGCATCTTGATACTGGCTGAGCTGTGTTTTTGCCTGCTCAACCTGGTTGAGATTCCCCGCTTCGGCACTGGCTTGTTCGGCCATTTGGCGGTTGAGATCCCGCTCGACGTCCGAGACGTCGATACGCGCGATGAGCTGGTCGGCGTTAACCCGGTCGCCCACCTTTACATCAACATTGGTGACTGGGCCTTTGAGGTGGGTGAATAGCGTCGCGGTCTTGCCGGGGGCGACGGCGGCCGTCACCGCGACTTTGTTTGAGTATTTTTCGTTTTTGATGATCTTGTACTCGTTGGAAGATACGGTGATTCCATTGTTGGAGCCGGCAAGCCAAACCCACGCTAAACCCGCAACTACAAGAAGGGCTAAGGCGGCAAGCAGTATTCGTCCTCGCTTGCCAAATGCTTTTTTAAGGCTGTGCCTTGGCTGGGGTGCTCCTTCCACGGCAGCTGTATTCACCGTTGTTCCTCCTTGTGATCAGTTAGTTATGTAACTGTGCCATTTTGGTAATTGTATTTACAGCAAATTTTTACGTTGCAATTGGGCTGTCGAAATAGCGTTACCCGACCTCTATGTGTAAAACCCCAGATGTTTGCACATAGAAAGGTTGCTGTTAGATTGTTGGCTTCTAGTTTATCCGATGGAAGCGTCTGAGAAATCAGGGTATTCCCTGAGTTTCCCCCCGATTTTAGATAGCAGAAGTGCAAATTAAAAGGATTGTGGGCAATATCTCAATAGGTTATGGATATGAATACGCTTATCTATTGAGCTATTGCCCGAAAGAGTTACATGAGCGAACGATAGATCCCAATGGTTTGCTCGGCGATGCTGGCCCAAGAGAAATCCCGGATTGCCCGTTCGCGTCCTGCGTTACCAAAAGCAGCAGCTTGGACTGGGTTCGTGGCAAGGGCATTCACGGCGTCCGTGAGCCGTTGCTCGTAGCCTTCCGGATCAGATTCGTCATAATGAACGAGGGTTCCGGTGACGCCATCAGACACAACCTCCGGAATGCCGCCGACGTCCGATGCGACTACCGCAGTGCCACAAGCCATAGCCTCAAGGTTCACAATGCCGAGCGGTTCATAAATCGAGGGGCATACAAACACTGTGGCTGCCGTAAGGATTTCCTGGATCTCATCCTTGGGAAGCATTTCCTGAACCCAGAAAACGCCATCGCGACTTGCCTGGAGATCTTCCACAAGTGCTTTCGTTTCGGCGGCGATTTCAGGCGTATCTGGAGCGCCTGCACACAGCACCAGTTGCACGCCGTCGGCAAACTTCTTTGCTGCCTTCACCAGGTGGCTCACACCTTTCTGGCGGGTAATGCGGCCCACGAACGCAACAATCGGCCGGGATGGATCCACCCCGAGCTTCGTAAGCACAGAATCGGACGCGGCGTCGAAAATAGGGCGTGGTTGCCATAGCTCCGTATCAATACCGTTGAGCACAACATGCACGCGCTCGGGGGCGATACGCGGATAGGTTTCCAGGATCGCGTCCTTCATGCCTGCCGACACCGCGATCACGGCGTCTGCGTACTCCATGGCGTTGCGCTCCGACCAGCTCGAAACATCATAACCACCGCCAAGTTGCTCACGCTTCCACGGGCGGTGAGGCTCCAGCGAATGCGCCGTGACCACATGTGGAATCCCATACAGCTTGCCTGCTAGATGCCCACCTAAACCTGAATACCAGGTGTGCGAATGCACAACATCCACATTGTTTGCAGCGTTCGCCATCCGCAGCCCGGTGGACAGCGTTTGCAACGCACCATTGGCGTCCTCAAGCAACGGATCAACTCCATGCACATACACATTCGGTTCCGTGCGGGGGCCGCCCATACAGTGCACATCAACTTCAACAAGCTCCCGCATATAGCGCGTCAGCTCGGTGACGTGCACACCTGCACCACCATAAATCTCTGGTGGATACTCCTTGGTTAACATTCCTACTCGCATAATTCTGAGAGTAGCCGGGGGAACGCAGGTTCTGCAGAAAAAGCGTCAGGACGCCTGCTGGGGGTGGTGTTGCGGACGGTTAAGCTGCAATCCCCGCAGATTTGCAGGGTGCAACATGACTTTTCGCCGGTATTGTGTCCGGTACGAGACCACCTTCGAAGCGTTGTATATCACAAGGGTTAATTGTGACCTGCGTTTTTCTAACTTTTCGGGGTAGGATCACTCACTTTCGCGGCGAGAAAATGCTAAAGGTTATAGCTTGGAACATGTGAGGAGCCAACCACATGTTTTAGCAATTGTCCTTGCCGGTGGTGAGGGTAAGCGCCTGCACCCGCTAACTGCGGACCGCGCAAAACCCGCCGTGCCGTTTGGCGGTACCTACCGGCTCATCGACTTCGTACTGTCCAACCTGGTGAACGCCGGGTACATGCAAATCTGCGTGTTAACCCAGTACAAGTCCCATTCCCTGGACCGCCACATTTCCCAATCGTGGCAATTGTCCGGCTTAGCAGGTCAGTACATCACCCCGGTCCCAGCACAGCAACGCCTCGGCAAGCGCTGGTTTACCGGGTCCGCTGACGCTATTTTGCAATCCCTCAACCTGATCTATGACGAAGATCCTGAATACGTCATCGTGTTTGGCGCGGACCACGTGTACCGCATGGATCCAAGTCAAATGGTTGAAGAGCACATTGCATCCGGAAAAGCAGCCACGGTTGCGGGGATTAGGATTCCGCGGTCCGAAGCAAGCGCATTCGGGTGCATCCAGGCCGATAGCGAAGGCAACATCACCGAATTCTTGGAAAAGCCTGCGGATCCGCCGGGCACGCCAGATGATCCGGACGTTACCTACGCCTCAATGGGCAACTACGTTTTCACCACAAAAGCGCTGATCGAGGCACTGAAGCAAGACGCCGAGCGGGAAGATACAGAGCACGATATGGGTGGTGACATCATTCCATACTTCGTGTCAAAGAATGACGCCCACGTGTATGACTTCTCGACGAACGCGGTGCCCGGCGAGACCGAACGCGACAAGGGGTACTGGCGCGACGTAGGTACGATCGATGCGTTCTACGAAGCGCACATGGATTTGATTTCGGTACACCCAGTATTCAACTTGTACAACCGGCGGTGGCCAATCCACAACACCGATGATGGGAATCTTCCGCCAGCTAAATTCGTCCAGGGTGGTATTGCACAATCCTCGATGGTTGCCTCAGGCTCGATCATCTCCGCAGGAACGGTTCGAAACTCCGTTCTTTCGAACAATGTGATCGTTGAGGAGGGCGCCACGGTTGAAGGCTCTGTGCTGATGCCCGGTGTGCGGATCGGCAAAGGCGCGGTGGTACGCCACGCAATTCTTGATAAAAACGTCGTGGTGAGCGAAGGAGAGTTCATCGGCGTTGATCGCGAACGTGACGCCTCGAGGTTCCAAATCAGTCCCGGCGGCGTCGTGTGCGTGGGGAAGAACGAAGTGGTGTAGGAAAAGTCTAGGCGGAATTCCAACTATGCAAGTTTGAATTCGAGCATGGCTAGTACGCCATAACGTTCTGGCGGCAGGTACTTTTTTGAATTGAGTACCTGCCGCTGGTGTTTTGTGCGCATGTGTGCATGCTGCTCTTGGAAAGGTCCGGTAAAACCCCTGGTCGTCCGGAACTGGCGATGTTAGGTTGACAAAACAAGCCATTTAACGACCGTTCAAGTTTTGCGACCTGGGGTTTTGTGGTAGCAATGTCGACAACTGGCGATGTTAGGTCGGCAAAACAAGCCAATTCCGGACAAACCGCAGGTCAATCAACCCGACTTAACAATCGGCGACATCAGGAATTCCTTGAGATCACAGCTGTTACGCACACTTCGTTCACGTCCCCGGAACCCAACGCCCGAACTCAACGTTTGAACCTGACTCCAAGGCTAGTTACTGGGGGCTTCCTCTTCGACGGTGCGGCGTTTGGATACGATCGTCATTCCGGCGCCAAGGGGGAGGCGGCTAACTACGGCGTCTTCGCGGAGGTTTAGATATTCGTCGATTTCTCGTGCTGCGAGAGTGTCGCGATCGTGGCGCGTTTCGTCTGCTAGGGTGCCGTCGAGCAGGGCGTCGGCAAGGACGAGTACGCCGCCTTCTTCGAGCAGTGGCCAGGCGATTTTGAAGAAGGTTTTAAGCTCGGTGGGGCGCACTTCACCGTAGATGAAGTTGTATGAGTCAACGGCGAGGCGGTTCATCACTTCGAGGGGGCGTGATGGGAGGAATCGTACGGCCCCGGGGCGGTAGCCGGCGTGGCGGAATGTTGCGCGGGCTTGTGCTTGGAGGGCGGTTTCGGGGTCGATGCAGGTTAGGTGACCTTGTTCGCCAAGTCCGTGGAGGATATGGAGTCCCACAACGCCAGCTGCAGGCGTGACGACGATCGCGGCAGCATTGTGCTCTGTTGCGGCACCGGCTGCGAGGGTACTCAACAACGCTCCAGTGATGTTGTCTGGCACGGTAAGGCCAAATTCTTCCGCGTCTTGCCGGGCGGTGGCGAGTGCGGATGATACTTCGACTGTTGCGGTGATGTAGGCGTTGAGGGAATCGAGAGCGGTGTCAGTCACGAAGAATATTTTATGTCGTGCACATACGGTCCTGCACGCGCCCGCGCCAGATTGTTACAGGCGGGGTAGTTGTGACAGTCGTGAATAGGTGGGACACATATTAATGCGGCGTTATGTAAACGACTCCAAGATCTCAGGCTTATCTTAGAGAGGATTAGGTGCTATACTAGTACGACAATGCAAAATCAAAACATGACCACATGTGCAGATGAATCCCTCTCATCATCAAACAATGAACCATTGACTGGAACTGCTGCTTTTGATGCAGGTCAGGGAGAGATGCCTTCGTGGTCGGAACTTGTTGAAGAACATGCCGATAGCGTGTATCGCCTAGCGTTTCGTTTGACTGGTAACCAGCATGACGCCGAGGACTTAACGCAAGAGACCTTTATGCGTGTCTTCCGATCATTGAAGAAATATAAGCCAGGCACTTTTGAGGGCTGGCTTCATCGCATCACCACGAACCTGTTTTTGGATATGGTGCGTCATCGCAGCAAGATCCACATGGAGGCGCTGCCGGAAGATTACGATCGTGTGCCGGGTAATGATATGACTCCGGAGCAGGCGTATCACTTCTCGCATTTGGATCCGGCACTGCAGCGTGCGTTGGACGAATTAAGCCCGGATTTTAGGGTTGCGGTGGTGTTGTGTGATGTCGTGGGAATGACGTATGACGAAATCGCCGACACGCTTGGTGTGAAAATGGGTACAGTACGTAGCCGGATTCACCGAGGTCGTAGCCAATTACGTGCTAGTTTGGAGGCGAATCCCTGCGCCGAACAGTATGTTAATGCGCATTAAAGCTCATTCCGGCGTATTCTCGTTGGAAAAGGAGGCGTGACGATGCGTAAACAACCCAAGCAGTTTGCTTCAGTTGAGCACCTCAGCGCCGAAGCTGTCGCAGCGTTTGTGGATCACGAGTTAAGTCCAGGTGCGATGCATCGAGCGAGAATCCATTTGGTGCATTGTCCTGAATGTCGTGCAGAGGTAGCGCAGCAGCGGCGGGCGTCGGAACGTTTACGTACGTGCGCCGATAGTGAAGATATTCGGGCGCCACAAGACCTGATGACACGGTTGGCAAATTTGGCGTCGTCGTGTCCGCAGGGTCCGGGGGCGGAAGAGAAGATTAGTGGTAACCCGGAGACGTTGTTGGATCGCGTGGAAGTGATCTACCGTGCCGTGAGGCGCAGTCGCTTGCGGTAGGCTAGGGGAGTGTTTAGC
>JAUMZC010000075.1:0-4087 GCA_030528295.1 Corynebacterium sp. | reverse complement strand
GAGAGATTTTCTTCCTCGTAGTAATTGGTTTGATTGTTATTGGGCCAGAGCGGCTTCCGCGTGTCATTGAGGATATCCGTGCCGCGATTTTTGCTGCCCGCAATGCTATTGAAAACGCGAAAAAAGACTTGAGCAATGAGATTGGCCCTGAGTTTGATGAGCTGAGTAAGCCGATTTCTGAGTTGGCTACCTTGGGACGGATGGGGCCGAAGGCTGCGATTACGAAAGCGCTACTTGATGGTGATAGCACCATTTTGGATGCCTTTGATCCTAAAAAGATCATCAGCAGGGATGAGCTGGGTTTCGACGCCCCGCCTTCTGCCGGACCGCGGAAACCGGCACCGTCGCCACAACGATCGCCGGCTACCACCGAAGAGCAACCATCAGTGTCTGATGGTCGGGCACAAGGTGGATTTTCCTGGGCGGATGTGACCTAACAGCGGTAGGTTAGCGGTAGCCTTCTTTTAAGTCTTCAACAATTCGGGGGTGTTCGAGTGTTGAAGGCTCGATATTGAGCGGTTGGTTGTCTTTGCCGAAGACGGTTGCGGCATCGAGAACTTCCTGGGTGAGGTAGCGAAGTGGGGGTGCGTCGTCACGGAGCTGCGTGCTGTCGGCGCAAAGGATAAAGCCCCAGTCACCAAATGTTGGTACATGTGTGTGGTACGGAATGGTGTTGGCGCAGCCAGCGTGGCGGACCGTGGCGTCGATACGCCAAAATGCTTGAGGGCGGGAATACGCGCTGGATGCTTGCACCACCATGCGGCCGTTGGGGGCGAGCGTGCGCAGTGCCATGCCATAAAACTCGGTGGAGTACAGGCGGGCCAATGTGGCGGAGTCTGGGTCCGGGAGGTCGATAATCACGGTGTCGTACTTGTCGTGGACGCCGGCGCGCAACCATGTGAACGCATCATCTAACACCACGTTGACGCGGGGGTCGTCCAATGCGCCTTTATTATCGACGCGAAGTTTTGTGCGAGCCACATCAATCACCGCTGGATCTAGTTCCACCTGGGTGATTTCAAGATCCGGGTATCCAAGGAGGTCACGGGCGGCTAACCCGTCTCCGCCACCGATAATGAGGGCTTTTCGCGCCTCCGTGGGGACTGCAGGATGGACAAGAGATTCGGTATATCGATGCTCGTCCCGGCTGGAATATTGCAGGCCGCCATTGAGAAATAATCGCCGATCATCACGGTACTGGGTAATCACAATGTCTTGGTATTCGGACTGCTGCGCGAAAATAATCGGGTCGTTGTAGAGTGCCTGCCGGGCGGTGGTGACAATACCCTCACTGCGAATCAATAAAGTGATAAGCACGCAGGCGGAGAGGAACAAACTTGTTGTTTGGATCCAAAACATGCGTGTTGAAAGTAACGGACGCAACAATATCACGGCGATAAACAACGCGGCGGCGATATTCAGCAACCCTGCGGCGAGCGTGCCACGGACCAAACCGAGGAATGGTAGGAGCACAAACGGCCACGCCAATCCGCCAAGCAGTGCTCCGAAGTAATCTGCGGCATTTAAGGTGGCAACCTGTTCGCCAGCCATACGTGCATTTGCGGTTTTTCCGTGTTGGAGCAGGGTCATTAGCAGGGGAACTTCCGCACCAACGAGGATCCCGCTGGTTGCTGTAGCGATGATGAGGGCGGTGGTGGATTGGCCCACGGTGGCAAACAGGATATACAGCAATAGTGCGGAGACGCCGCCGGTGAGTCCCAGGATGGTCTCTACGGCCAAAAATGATTGGGCCGGCCATCGAAGTAGTGGTTGAACGCAGAATGCGCCCAGGCCTAGGGCAGCAACGTAACCCGCGACAATCAGCGAGGTTTCAACAATGCCGCCACCGTTTAAACTCGTCGCGAGAGTAAGTAAAGCAAGTTCGTATACTAAGCCAGAAGCAGCGCAGATTCCTACTGAAATGAGAAGGAACCAGCGCCACTTTTTTGATGTGCTTAAGTTATGCATGCTGCATTGATTGCGGAAATAACAATCAAGGTTGTTGCTGCAACATATACACCCGCGCGGGGCTTAGGTTCCCCAATAACATTCCGGAATTTGTTCGGAGTAAGCAACTCTACTGCCAGCAATGCGCCGGTTTGCAAGAGCACACCAATGCCGCCGAACACTGCTACGTCGAACAGGCCGGTAACGAGGTCTGCCGAGGAGTGCAGAATTGCCGAAACGATCACAATGCCGAGTGCGATTTGCTGGGCGCCAGCGATAATTGCGGCATTTGGAAGGTGGTCTTCAAACACAAGTTTGCGCAGCCTGCCAGGGGTAATGAGATCCAGTACCAGAAAACCTGCAATAAGGATTATGGCTGAAAGACCAAAGTAAGCAAATGTTGCGCCGATTTCGTAGAGCATAGGGGAACAGTACTTTCTTACTTCACTCCAGAGGTGGAACCTGAGTTCCCATTCCTGGAATTTGATGGAGAAGATGGGGAGAAACCATTGCCAAGGAACACATAGAACCCGCTGTTATATCGGGTGAGGTCTTCGCGTTGGACAACGCAGTTGTTGTCTCCCTTCGGGGTGACGGTGATTATTTCCTTCCGGTATTTCAGGTATGTCACGCCAGTGGCGGGGTCAACGGCATTAGCTTCCGGGGTGCGTCGATCGATAATACGTTGGATTGTTGCTGCGGGACCACCTTCGCAGCGTTGTGCTTTATCGTCAATAAGGGGGCGGCTATCAAGAAATGCTGCGGACGAAATAAACAGCAACAATGCGAGGATAAAACTTCCAATAGAAAGAAAACCCCAACCTTTACGGCTCATAGTTCATACCTACTTCGGGATGTCACAACAGTATGCTCCTCTGGGTAGAAATGTAGTGTATGCCAATGCCAAGCCTGAGACTCCCACCAGCCATGCAGTGCAGTGATATGGAACGGACTTGTTCCTGGGAACCGTGCTATCAACCAATCGGTGGGGATAGCGGCGGCACGCTGCGCTAACTGATCTGGCGAAAGTACCTCAATCGTGCTGGAAAAATCGTAGTGCGGTGTGCACTTTGATTCCGGAAGTGGAGCTGGTGCATTACATGACATTTCTTCACGAAACATCAGCGAATCGGCGGAAATGCTGACCACATGTGATGCACCAATGACTCCGAGGCTCAGCGTGCTGGTAGGCCCTTCTACGGTGCGCTCTGCAAGCACGTCGGGGAGTGGGCCGTCGATACGCAAACCGAGCGCGGACGCAGAAACGTCCATGGCTGGGCATTGAACTTGCACTATCATTAATTACTTGGGGCGGGGTAGATGGTTAATTCGTGCTGGCCCACCGATTCCCCAGTGGAAACTTCCCAACCTGCGCCGTCATAATTTTCCATTGCCAGCAAGAGGGACCCGCTGGAGAAATCTTTGTACTGCATATTTCCGGACGGGGCAACGCCAGTGGTGCCTTCAGAACGGTAGACTGCGTCTCCAGATTCATCAAGCGTAAACGTCACGCCGTCGGCATCCACCGAGGCGCCGCCGGTAATGCCATAAAGATCTTTGCGGCTGCGCCACCAAGACAGTTTCAAAATGCCTTCATCAACTTCGACACCGAGCCATTCGCCGTTATCGAACAGGTGCGACCACCAAATGTACGGGCCTTGGCGGTACGAAATTGAACCACGAACAATCAAATCTTCACCATTACGCGTAACAACCGCGCCCGGCCCCAAAATTTGGGGCCCAAAATTTCCGGCGCCAGAAGTGGTTTCAAATGGGTCTTGGCGGTTCAATAACGTTACCTGTTGTTGACTTGGCTTTTTCAATGCTTTGAATGCCGCATAAACACCTACGGCCATCAAGCAGATCGCAAGAATGAAAAGGATAAAGAATGCTGAGCTCACAATAAAATACTCCTATAGGGATCGCAGCAATTCTACCTTATTGGCTATCGTTTCACACCTAAATTGAGTTGCTTACCGGCGAGTGACTGGGTGCGTACGGCGAGCTTGTCCACAATCTCGTGGATCGCTTTGCCCGTGGCGGAATCTGGTGCACTGATCGCGATCGGCGTGCCGTCATCACCGCATTTCCGGAGCTCAGGATCGAGCGGGACTTTTCCGAGTACGGGAACTGTTGTGCC
>JAUMZC010000074.1 GCA_030528295.1 Corynebacterium sp. | reverse complement strand
CCGGCACGCATTCCCCGCATTTTCGGTGACCCAAGTAGACGCCACGCCCAGTGCGATAGTTTACGTTCCCACTGTGTAAGAAACATATGGCTGGCGGATTACAATCTTGCGCCCAGTGTCCGGCAACCCCGCCTGAGTGTGCGCTTTGAGCGAACAACGAGGGGTATTGATTGTGGTTACCTTGAATCTCAGCAACTTTGCATTATTCTTTGCTCCATGTGTGGAATCGTAGGATATATCGGTGGCCGGGAAGGCCTGCAGGTTGGGCTGGAAGCGCTTCGGCGCATGGAATACCGTGGATATGATTCCTCAGGTATTGCTGTTGCAGACGGTAATGGCAGCCTGAAAGTAGTGAAGCGGGCGGGCAAAATCGCAAATCTGGACGATCGCATCGCGGAGTTCGGGGCGGATTCGTTTACAGGTACGAGCGCTATTGGGCACACACGTTGGGCTACGCATGGCCGACCAACGGACCTGAATGCCCACCCACATGTTTCGTTTGATGGCAAAGTTGCCATTGTTCATAATGGGATCATTGAGAACTTTGCCCCATTACGCGAGCAGTTGGAACGCGAAGGCATAGAACTAATCAGCGAAACGGACTCTGAGGTAGCGGCTCATCTTCTGGCCAAGGCCTACAACGAAGGCGAAACTGCGGGGGATTTCCGGGCAAGCGCATTGGCGGTATTGAACCAGCTTGAAGGTGCGTTCACTCTGCTGTTTTTGCATGCGGATCATCCGGATATGATCATTGCGGCTCGTCGTTCTACCCCCTTGATTGTGGGTGTTGGTGATGGGGAAATGTTCCTGGGCTCGGATGTCGCTGCGTTTATTTCTCACACCCGTGAGGCGGTGGAACTTGATCAAGATAACGTTGTGATTATCACCCGGAATGGCTATGAGGTGTTGGATTTCCAAGGGAATCAGGCCGAGGGGAAGCCGTTCACTATCAACTGGGATCTGGCCGCTGCCGAGAAGGCTGGCTATGACTCGTTCATGATGAAGGAGATCCACGAGCAGCCAGCCGCTGTCCGCGATACCCTGGCTGGCCATATGATCGATGGTCGCATTGTGTTGGATGAGCAGAATCTGACAAATGCTGACCTTAAAGCGGTGAACAAGATTTTCGTGGTGGCCTGCGGTTCTGCGTACCATTCTGGGCTGTTGGCAAAGTATGCCATTGAGCACTGGGTTCGTATCCCAGTGGAAATTGAGGTTGCTTCTGAGTTCCGTTACCGCGATCCGGTGCTGGATTCCAGGACTCTGGTGGTTGCTGTATCGCAGTCGGGTGAGACAGCTGACACTTTGGAGGCTGTTCGACATGCGAAGGCGCAGGGTGCGAAAGTGCTTGCGGTGTGTAATACGAATGGCGCCCAGATCCCGCGGGAATCGGATGCGGTGTTGTACACGCATGCGGGGCCGGAGATCGGTGTTGCTTCGACCAAGGCGTTTTTGGCGCAGGTGGCGGCAAACTACATTGTTGGTCTAGCGTTGGCGCAGGCCAAGGGTACGAAGTATCCGGATGAGATTGTGGATATTTGGCGCGATCTGGAGGAAATCCCGGCCAAAATTGAGTCGCTGTTGGCGTGCGAACCACAAACGCAGCAGATCGCGGAGACTCTTGGGCCTATCCCAACGATGTTGTTCTTGGGGCGCGGGGTCGGTTTCCCTGTGGCGCTTGAGGGTGCGTTGAAGTTGAAGGAATTGGCGTACATTCATGCGGAGGGTTTCCCAGCTGGGGAGTTGAAGCACGGGCCAATTGCGCTGATTGAAGACGATCTCCCCGTCGTAGTTGTGGTTCCTAGCCCCCGCGGTGTGAAGGTTCTGCACTCGAAGATTGTGTCGAATATTCAGGAGATCCGTGCCCGGGGTGCGAAAACGATTGTGATCGCGGAAGAGGGCGATACTGCGGTCGAACCGTTTGCCAATTGGTTGATTCAGATTCCAGAGTCGTCGTCGATTATGCAACCGTTGCTCGCTACGGTGCCACTACAATTCCTCGCGGCGTTTATTGCCCGGGAATGCGGAAATGAGGATATTGATAAACCTCGGAATTTAGCAAAGTCTGTCACCGTGGAGTAGTTGCGTATCGACGTCCGGTGCCCACCTGCGTTGCACAGTGTGCGGCGTGGGTGGGCTCTTGATGTTTTGTAGTGATAACTTATTGATCTCCTGGAGTTTCTCCGAGTTTTTCCTATCAATTTTTGTTGTTTGTTGTGGCCCGGAAACTTTACGCAAAAGCTACAGGTGAGGGCGTCGAAAAGCGATGGAGGGGGTGTTGGTGCCGCGCTGAGGGTGGGTGCGCAGTGGTATTTTATGGAAACGGTGGGTGGAAATTTAGCGTGATTTCGACCCTGCTCTTATGTGGGAATTATCTTCCGCAAAAGTAATGGGGGTAAAGCCCAGGCCCAACCTAATACAGATTTGATATGGGTGGTGGGGTAGCCCTTGATGCCTATTGGAAGGAACCCCTCGTGACTGTGGCAATGGCAATGCTCCTGCAACATCGCGCTGACCCGGAAGTGACGGAAGACGCATTGAAAACTCAACTGCTGGAGGACTGGCGTGACCTCGACGCCGCAAGCCTGGCGCGCTCTGAATCTGAGGAAGGCGTACTCGCATTCACCTATGGCACCAATGTGATAGCCCTCAGCCAAGTGCAACATCCTATGTTGGAACTCAACCACATCAGCGAGTTGTGCGCGGCGAGTCGGCTCTGGCCGGATGAAGTTGCCTTTGATGCCGATTACCAGGCGCACACACTGGTGACGGTGGCGGGCTTAGGGCCTGATGATGAGATGGAAGTCTCTGCGCTGCTCACTCAGGTGATTGCCTCGCTAATCGCGATCTCGCCGCAGGGTTTCGCAGTGTTCTGGGAAGGTGCGCAACACCTTGCGTATCCGGGATTTGTGCGGGAACTCGCGTTGAAAGAACTGCCCCGCCCCTTGCCTGCGATCTGGGTTTCTTACAATATTGGCCCTGGTCCTGATGGCCAGCTTGCCGCCCTCACTGTGGGGCTTGAACGCCTGGGGTTGATGGACGTCGAGATCCCTGATGCGCAGCAGCCCGGGCGCGAAACATTGGAAATCCTCATGCGCACGGCGGCCTATCAGATGGAACAACGCACACCAGTTGAAGACGGGGTTATTGTCGCCGGCACCGAAAACTCCCAAATCAAAGCCGTGTACGGCCCGTCGATGATTTCCCAGGACAAGACGGTAATTCAGCTACACGTAGAACCCGCATAGTTAAAACCCAATGGCAGGGGTGTTAATCTTTCCCTAGCTATGCACGATGACATTCACTACCAGCCGCCCACACTCACCGTAGATCTGGTCACCTTCCAACTGATAGAGGACCAATTGGAGGTACTGCTTCTACGGCGGGCGGCGGAACCATTTTTAGGCGAATGGGCGCTGCCGGGTGGATACAACAACAAAGGCGAAACCACACACGATGCATTGGCGCGGGTGGCGCAGGAAAAAGTTGGCCTGAATATCTCCACGGAACTTGGATTCCTGGAACAGCTCTACACCTTTGATACCGTTGCCCGAGACCCGCGGGGACATGCAGTTTCGGTGGTGTACCTGGGGTGCGGTTCTGATATCCACTGTGTTGGTGGCAACAGTGAATATAGATTCGTCCCGGTGGCGGCACTACCGTCACTCGCGTTTGATCATCAAGAAATCATCCACTACGCCCACCAGCGGTTAAAGAACAAAATTTCCTATAGTAACGCTATTCAAGGCTTGTTGCCGTCGGAGTTCACGCTTTCCCAGCTTCAACTCGCATACCAAGCGGTGTTAGGCAGGGAGATTGACAAGCGTAACTTCCGTAAAAAAATACTCAGCCTTGGGTTGATCAAGGAAACTGGAAACCATTGGCGGGAAGGCGCACACCGGCCAGCCAAGCTGTACGCATTCCAGCACCCCACCCTGGAAGAGTTCGCCGCGCCATTCTAGGGCCGCTTCTAGGGCAGCGCCATTCTAAGCCGCGGTTTTCGGCCGCGCGGGTTGTGTGCGGTAGGTTTGTTTGGGCTTGTTTGAATTCCGCACGTCAACTTATGTTGTGTTGTAGTGGCCAATTTTGACAGATTGATTTTTGCTGAATCTCTGCTATGCGGTACCAAAGTGAAAAATGTACCCACCCTGTAAAAAGCATTCAGTTTGTGTGAGATTTAAATATGTAGAATCGCGAACCATCAACTGTTTAACAGGTCAAAATATGCTCTACCAGCGGTTTTTATATGTTCCAACGCAGTGTTCTGCATCATAGTAGTGCCTGTGATGGTGCATCATATTTGCCACGCCGTGCTACTGAATAAACACCTACTTTGGGCTCTTGGAAACTATGATTTGTTGTTATGGAGCCTTTGTTTCCTGCCGAATTGGTAGACCCGCTTTTGAAGGAAAGCTTTGCCCAAATCGGGGCCGGGGTTCTTGATCGGGCGAAGCCAAAGGTGGTGTCTGCTGATATTGGTCAGTTGATCCCGATTGAACGCCGAATTGCTGATGTTGTGGTGGCCGCATTAAGTGGCGGACGTCATGTGTTGTACCCGCGTCGCGTTCTTTTGGTGGCAGGTTCCGGCTGGCGCGGAAGCGTTGGCTTGATTAGTGCGGTGGAGTTGCTCGGCCGGGGGATTGCTGTAGAGGTGTTCTTTGCGGCGGGTGGTGCGAAGCAGCTTCGGACGTTGGAGTTCCAGAGGTACATTAACGCCGGTGGCAAGGTGTTTAACTGGCTGGAAGTGTTTAATTCGAATTCCATTGGGGCGGAGTTTGATTTAGCGGTGAATGCCTTGGATCTTGGTGATGAGTTTGAGTATCACACCGTGCTTTCGCTTCCGACGGTTGCGATTGGCGTTCCTACCGCGCAGTGGAAGGCTGAATGCTCAGTTGCTATTGGCTGGGCAACGGTGGAGCATATGCAGTTCGGGGGCAGGGTGTTTATTGCAAAGGTGCCGGTGGAAAGCCCGGGGCGTTCGGAGACCTATGGTGTGCGGGTGGCGCGTCGTGATGCAGCCTATTTGGGTATTGAGGGGGTCAAGGAGCTGCGTGAGCCCCGCCACCGAACGTCGACAAGCGGTCGGGTTTCGGTGGTGCCTGCGCGGGTCGGCATCTTGGGCGGGACGTCGAACAGAGTTGCAACGCATCTGCTGCCGGCGTTGGCTGCCCAGCGCTATGCCGGGGTTGAGGTGAGCATTGTGGGGCGTATTAATCAGGCGCCTCCGGAGCTTCCTGAGGCAATGGTGGTGGGCTCATTGGAACAGGTGCGCGGTCCGGTCCCGGATTGCTGGGTGATTGTCGACGGCGCGAGCGCTGCGCAGGTCTCGGAGGTGAAACGTAGCGGTGTGCCCTGGTGGGATGGGCGCGGTGAACGGATTATTAGCCCGGATTTCCAGGTGTTTCCTGGTCCGATTACAACGATTCGCAGTGCTGACCAGACGATCGTCGTCGATACTGAATTGCAGCGGGTCCTTGGCCCTGGTGCGCGGGATGTGTTGTTGGGTTTGCTTGCGGTGAGCGATAACCCTGTGTCCGCCGTGCAGGCGTGGGCTGAGGCTGTGGCGGCGGTGGGGGAGCCGTGGCGTTTTGTTGCCGGTAGCCGCGTTGTGGAAAAACTATGACAGGTACTCCTGTAAACGATCGAACGTAAGATTTACAAAGGTCCGGTGTTTTGCAGTGGGGGCGGCTGATAAACACAACAGTCTTGCCGCACGGTTGTTCACGAGTTTGCGCCCGAGTTCCACCGTCGAGGCTGGCGGCTCCCCGTAGCGCTCGATAATCTCAATGATTTTTTCCACCAGTTCCTTGATGCGCTCGTCGGTGATCTCGTGGTTTGGCAGTTCATCTAATTCCACGTAGAAATCGGCGATTTCCTGGTGTTTTGCGCGTCGTAGAAAGAATGAGAATTCATCATTAATAAATCCAAGTTGGGCGGCTAATTCAATAAGTGTCCGTTCGCGCCGGAAGAGTGATAATGCTGTCTTCGACCCACTTGCGGCGATTAATTCTTCGATACTGTCATAAGTGTCTGCTAATGCTGGCGGGAGCGCGGAATGTCGCTTGCCAATTGCTTGTTCGCGGAGCAATAGTAGTCGTTGTCGACGTTCCTCTAAATCGGCTATTTGTTCGTTAATTGAGTCGATGGCGGCATCAATTGCCCGGACGGACGCCGATATGCCATTCGCATATTTATTTGAACTCGAATTTGATAAATGCTTCGGAATTTCCGCCAATGCAATTCCGGCTTTAGTGAGGGTGCGTATGCGCACTAATAGCGCAACATCCTCAAAGTTGTAGTCCCTCCATGCGCCCCGTAGTGGGGGTATCGGCATCAGTCCAATGGCATGGTAATGACGGACTGTCCGTACCGAAACACCTGCGATTTCTGCTATATCAGATACCCTCATAGCTCCATTCTTCAGTGTGACGCAGCGTCACAGTCAATGAGGCTGTGATTTTTGTGGCAGGTTAGTCACATTTCGTGAAGTAACAACAAAATCCCGGTAGCATCTTAAAAGCGCCTATTGAGGGCTGTAACTTCTAGTGAGAAGGGGTATCAGAATTAAGGCTCTGTATAAATCTTCGAGATTGTGCATGATTGAGTATGAACCAATCAGCAACAAGGATTTGATCGCAGCAGTCGCTTCTGGGAAAGTCAATGAATTGATTTTACCAGAGCAATTTAATGTCTTCGAACGTAAAAAGCAATGCAGTAGATTGTTTAATCTGTTTTCTGCGGTGTTTTACGCTATTGTTTTCGAGGCATTGTTGCTTCTTGTTATTGGAACTCCACTGTACTTCCTGTGGGGAGACATTCGGCCTGAATTTTGGCTCCTAGGATATTTCGCACTGGTGTTTTTGCTTTACACCTCAAATCAATGGGGTGGCAAGTCACAATTCAACCAAAACTCGCGAAAGTACAACGAGTTCTACAAGAGGTTCCACAATGCATCCCGTGCAGCTCAGCAAAACGCCAAGGTTGCACAGTCAGTGTCCACTCAACCAACACCCAACCAATTTGACGATCGCCTTCATAAAGGCGGCCATGCCGCCTAGAAGGACTTGTCCGCTCTAGCCCTTGTTCGGGATACTCCCGAGGAGGGGCTTTTTACGTTCCAAGGACGCAGTGGGCAATCAGCATATCCAGCCGTCGCACATCCACTTGCTTGCCCAGGCTGATCTTGATCTTCCCAGAGCGCGTCCAAAGCTCCAGTTCCGCAGTGATATCCAGGAGTGAACCTGCGTTCTCTGAGGACCACATATTGATCGTGGAGTACGGTACGGAATAGATCTCTATTTTCTTTCCCCGTAGCCCCTGGGCGTCGCGAACAATAAGGCGTTTGGTGGTAAAGATCGCAGAATCTCGGAAAGTCGCATAGGCGGCGATTGGATTCTCGCCGGGTACGAGGAGTGCCGATACATCTTGGGGGATAGGGATTTCCTGCTGGAACATCCAGGCAGCGATTTGTGAAGCTTCGGTCATGCTCAATATGGTAGTGCGTGTCGACGCCCAGCACGTGGCGCTTAGCAGTGAAGGTCGCGGCGTCGATACGCAGCGGCGCCCAACAGCAGGGCGGCGAACCCGATGGCCACAAGTGCCCCGGCCGCGCTCATATGTTCGTGTGCTGGCCAGGCGAACACGGATGCGTTAAGGAGCCACTCGGGGAAGTCGAGGAGATTTCCGAAGAACGTGATCACGCCAGATCCGGCGAGCGGCAGCCACGCCAGCCACGCTCGCCGAATTCCGGTTGCCAGGGCGGCGAAACCCGCGAGCGTGATCATGCCGGGAAGGTGATCGGTGAGCGAATAAACAGCAGTCCTGAAGATTGCCGAATCGGAACTCCATTCGGCTGCAGCGGCAGCGAGTGGGGCAGTAATCGCGAGTGTGAGGATTGTTGATGCGATTGCAATACAAAAGTCTATAAGCAGGGGATATAGCTTGTGGTTGCCGTTGGTTACTTCCTGCGTGAGTGTTCCTGTGGCTTCATCTCGCGATGCTCTGAGGGCACATTGGATGGCGGCGCATCCGAATAAAATTCCGATTGGGGTAGATATGAATTCTAAATACGAGGTCTCCGTGTTGGTGCTTTCGGTGAGTTTTTGCAGCAGCATATTCGTATTCGGCGAACGCTCGATCAGGTCGTTCATTTCGCCGGTTACCGAATAAAACGCCACAGCAACAATGCAGATTGTCACGCCCCACGCGACACTAGCGCCTAGATTATTTTGGATCCGCAACGTTATTCTGCCGAGTGCAGCGTGTCGCGGCTTGCGGTCCGGCAAGGGGTTTCGTAACCAATAACCGTGAAGATCACGGTATGGGGTCATCGCCACAATAAAACATGTGAGCGTTACCGCGAGCGTGACTACCGGTGGGAGTATCCGGTTTTGATCGAATGGCTGTACGAGGTGAGGTAGCCCGAACGGAGTGATCCATCGCAGCCAATCGATTTCCCAAATATCGGCGAATGACCGCACACAAAACAACACGCCGAGCGCGGATAATGAGACGATACGTGCGGCTCGAGCGGTCATGGTGGCTTGTGCGGCAAGCATTCCGATCGCGCCAAAAAACGCAGTGGTTAGTGCGATAACCTTTCCTGCAATCAAACAACTGTACAAATCGAAACCGGCGTCCAACGGCGATTGCGCATATAACACCACGGCGCACACGAGCCCCAGTATGCAACTGCTTATCGACGTCGCGCACGCCGCCGCGAGCAACGGTGTTTGACGATGGATGCCCGCCGCGCGCACAAGCTCGAGGAGGCCATTTTCCTCTGCTGCCCTGGAGAATTGGACAGCCAATAGTAGTGACATCACACTCCCCAGAACCAGGATCCACGTTCCCATTTCCCACATGGTGAATCCAGGAATTGTAAATGGATCAGGGGCAATGCCATATAATACCCGCGTGCTGAGATTCGGGCGCATGGTTGCTGCCAGTATTTCGAGATCCTGGTCGGTGGGGTAGGTGTCCCGATATGCGGCAGGAATAACGGCGAGTAACACGTTGAGTGGCACGATCCACGCGATAAGAAAACCGATTCTAGATTGAAGATTCGCTCGAATAAGGGTCAACATAGTGCCAGTATCTTGTGTTACCTAAGGTCACATTCAAGGGTTTAAGGGAGCGTATCCAGAAATTTGATGTACCTTTCGAAGACAAGTTCAATAAATCGTTGTTGTCCTGGCGCTGGGTAAGAGATTCGCGCAATGATCCGTGTTGCGCGGCTCGTTGCGACGCGCCTCATCGAAGGAAACGTTGACTTCGGCGGAGGGCCGCGTTGTTCCAAAATCTCGAATACCTTGTCAGCGAGGTCTAAACATTCTTGTTCGGTCCAATCGTCTTCGCTTAGTTTTGCAAATCTCAGATAGAAGTCTGTGAGTTTCTCCTGGTCAACAGATTCGAAATAGTATCTGTAATCGGGGTGGAAGAAACCGAGGCGTGCTCCTAATTCATCGATGCGCCGTTTTTTGCGGAATAACCGTAGTGCTTCCACGTTTCCGGTGGCTTTCAGTTCTCGTTCCACTTGGTCGTAAATTGGAATGAATGTAGCGGGAATCAAGGAACCAGAAAATGCATTGGGATGCTGTTTCAGCGATTCGAGCTTGCGTCGGTGGCGTTGCAGCGTGGCGATCTGGGCGTCGATACGCTCAATAGCCTGATCGAACGACGATTTACCGCACAAATAATCGGGTATTTCCGAAAGCGGAACCCCAGCCTCCGCCAACGTCCGAACAGTAAGAAGACGCTCGAGATCGTCAATACCGTACACGCGCCACGAACCACGGCGTTGCTGCGGAACAGGTAGCAAGCCGATGTCGTGGTAGTGCCGTATAGTGCGCACGGAAACGCCGGCGATCTCCGCCATGTCGGAAATTTTCATACCTTCATTGTGGCGTGTTTCGTTGTGCGTGGGTCTCGTTAACATAATAGATCCCGCTTTTTGAACATATATGCGCCCAACGCAGTGGCAAACAAACCAATGAATATTAGCGTGATTGCGCCACTGTAATCAGTGTCCGTAGCGGTAATGCCATCGCCGTGTGCAGCCCAAGCCAATGCGGACGTATTGAGTAGCCACTGCGGGGCGTTCAATATATCCCCGAAGTACGTTAGGGTGCCGGAATATGCCAACGGTAGCCAGGCAAGCCACGCACGCCGCCCGGAAATTCCAATGCATAACACGGTGATCCCAGTGAGCGCGATAATCGCAGGAATCTGATCAACAATTGCCCAGGCTGTGCCAGACAAAATCTCGTCACTCACTGTCTCGCCAGCGGCTTCCAAACTCCGCTCAGTCGAATAGGTGCTCGTCAATGCAGAGATCGCAACTGTGATTGAACCAGCAAGGATGGCGATCGCCCAATTCGCTAGTAGCGGCTTGTGCCTTGGGTTTCCACAGGTGAGTTGGAGATTAAGGACCGATGTGTGTTCTTCCCGGGAGGTAGCAAGAACTGTTTGAATGGCTGCACTGCATAAGAGGATTGCCACCAAGGTGCCCATCATCTTCACATAGATCAGCCCAAGATTGGTTGTGCCGAGCATTTGCTGCATCATTTGAGCGGTACTCGGCGAGGACTTAAGCAATGCGTTCATCTCACCCACCAGTGCGAAAAACGAAGTGCTTATCGCAATAATCGTGACCATCCACCACCCCACAATCGAGCGGTTTCCGTGCAGTTGCAACACAGTTGGTTGGAAACCTTTGACTTCGAGGGCAGCTGCGGCCGGATCTTGATGTTGTCGGGAGGTTATGAATTTGCGGAGCGGAATGCCCCAATGCTCGTGGAGGTCCCGGGTGGATATGATCGGCGGAAGTAACAACATCACAATGATGAGTGCAAAGACTCCGAGCGGCCACAGGTGGTTCTCGATAAAGGGTTGGAAAATATCCCGCCATCCAAGTGGGGAACACCACCGTAACCAATCAATTTCGTACACATCCGCAATAACTCGAATAACGTAGCTGATCCCCAAAAAACCAAGTGCAAGTCCACGAGCTCCTCGTGCAGTTGCAGTAACCTGGGCGGCTATCAGGGCGACAGCACCATACGTTGCCGTGCATAGCGATATGCCAAGGCCCGTCAAAATACTTGGATAGAGTCCGAAGCCATCCATAAACCACGATTGTGCATACAAGACGATTGCACTACCTAACCCGAGGATTCCGCAGGCAATGCAAAGTGTGATGGCTGCTGCGACCACCGGTGCGCGTCGTGGTATCCCGGAGACGCGGGTAATTTCGAGGATCCCATCTTCTTCAAAAGCCCTGGTCAAACGGACAGCGAGCATGATTGCCATGACCCCGCCCAGTAGCCCAATCCAAATCCAAAGCTCCCACATGGTCCACGTGGCGTAATTCAGCGGGTCAGGAGTAATTCCATACATCACCCGTGTGCCTAGGTTGGGTCGCATTGTTTCCGCAAGCATCTCAAGTTCTTGCTTGTCAGGGTAGGTTGCGCGATATCCGGCTGGCGAGAGTGCGAGCAAGAGAACGAGGGGAACAATCCAGCAGCAGAGGAAACCGATACGAGAGCGCAGGAATACGGCAACTAGGGTGTTCATGATGCCGCCTTGGTGGTGTAGTGGTCGAGGAAAATGTCTTCCAAGCCAGCCGGGGTACAGGTGATCTGTGTCGCTTGGTGATCCAGCAGGTATTGGAGCTGCGCTGGTACCTCGTCGCTGGAATACAGGTGTTCAAAGCGGTTGCCGTCGGGGAGTTCGGCGCTAATTCGGAATCCACGCAGGTGGGTGAGGTTCGCTAGCGTTCCGGTTTCAACGAGGGTTCCGTCGCGGATGATCGTGATATCATCGGCAAGTTCTTGGACCTCAGAAAGGATATGGCTGGAGAGCAGCACGGAGGCTCCTTCATTCACGCGTTCGCGTACGCATGTGCCGAACTCACGTTCCATGAGAGGATCAAGGCCTGACGTAGGCTCGTCGAGGACAAGTACGTCGACGTTTGCCGCCAGCGCCGCAATAAGGATGATTTTTTGCCGGTTACCTTTTGAATATGCCCGAATTTTCTTAGTCGGGTCGAATTCAAAACGCTCTATGAGTTCAGCGCGTCGAGCGGGATTATCGCCGTGCTTTGGATGGCGGAGTTTCGCCAATGTAGCTAAGGCTTGGGCGCCGGTGAGATGCGGCCATAATGCTACGTCGCCGGGTACATACGCTACACGTTGCGTTGCTTCGGCGGGATGCGTCGTCGGATTATGACCAAGTACATTCAATTGCCCGGCATCGGGACGTATGAGTCCAAGCAGTGCGCGGATGGTAGTGGATTTTCCGGAGCCATTCGGGCCAAGGAAACCGTGGACGGTGCCTTGGCGCACAGTAAGATCAAGTTCATTTACCGCAGTTGTAGTGCCATAACGTTTTACCAAGCCAATAATTTCGATAGGATTTGTGCTCATAATCCTCATTAAACAGTGTGACGTAACGTACTAGTCAACAACAAAAGATGAAGAACGCGGCGAAAATATCACGCCGTTCGCTTGCTTGTGCGCCTAACCTTGAGGGTATGCGCCCGTTATATACAGTCCAACAGGTTCGCGACGCAGAAGCTCCGCTCCTTGCGGCTCAAGAAAAACCCGATGAGCTGATGCGAAAAGCCGCACATCATGTAGCCTTTGCCGCCCGCAAAATGCTTGGTGGGAACTTCGGAAGGGTGCTTGTTTTAGCTGGTTCTGGGGGCAATGGTGGGGACGCGCTCTATGCCGCCACCGAATTAAAACTCACCTCCTTAGAAGCAATTCTCATGGGGGGCCGGGTGCATCAGCCCGCGTTGGCTGCGTTTGAGGCGGCGGGTGGCGTGGTCGTCGAAAAGCCAATGGGTGAGTATGCGCTGGTCATAGATGGAATTACGGGCATTGGTGGGACTGGTGCGTTGCGTGATTGGGCGGCCGGAATTATTGCTGAGCTTGATGCGCCTGTGCTTTCGGTTGATGTGCCGTCCGGTGTGGATGCGGACACCGGTGCGACTCACGGCGCCCATGTGCGCGCCGACCGCACCATCACGTTTAGCGGACTGCGTTACGCACATGCATTCGCATCAGCTTGCGGTGATGTGGAGGTCGCTGACCTCGGACTGGGGTTCGAACCCGCGGACGCGTTCCTATGGAATGCGCTTCAAGACACCATCCCCCTCCCACTCGAACCGCGCGAATCCGACGATAAATACAGCGGCGGGGCCGTCGGCATTTGTGCAGGTAGTCAGCAATATCCGGGCGCGGGCATCCTGTGCGCCACCGCAGCCGTCCGCGCCACCCCCAGCATGGTGCGCTTCATCGGCGACACCTGTCCCCTCCCGGAAATTGTTTCCCACCGCACCATCGCCGAATGCGCGCGCGTGCAAGCTTGGGTCTACGGCCCGGGGCGCGGCGACGCCGATGAGCTCGCCACGCTTTTAGCTCGCCCTGAACCATTGCTTATCGACGCCACGGGGCTCACCACCCTAGCCAAAGAACCAGCACTGCGGGAGCAACTGAAAAGCAGGAGAGCAGTCACAGTACTCACCCCCCATGTAGGTGAGTTCGTCCAACTTATCGAAGGCTTCAAGCTTCCCGTAAACCTAGAAAACTGGGTGACTTCCGCCCGTACCCTCGCGGAGCACACCAACACAACCGTCCTACTGAAGGGCCGCCGCACAGTGATCGCCAATTGTGAGGGCCCCGCACACATCGTTGAACTTGGGACCTCCTGGGCCGCAACCCCCGGATCTGGCGACGTACTTTCCGGCCTTGCCGGCGCCTGGCTTGCCACTCCTCACCTGGGGAAACTTGGTCCCGTGAAGTTGATGGTCCTAGCCGCAATGATCCACGGCCAAGCCTCCGAGATCGCAGCCCGTACGGCCTACGGACATGCCCCCACATCCGCATCACTCATTGCCGACGCAATCCGCCCCGCTACAGCTCGGGTATGTGATCACGTCTCATAACTGCGAACGCGGCAACAGCAACAAACGTGCAAAAGAACAAGACCTGCGCAAACGCAAGCAACTCAGGGACACCAAACCTCAACATTGCACTGCTCCTTGCGTCGTTGGATTACTGACACCAGCATATTGCCAATTCATGAAATTCGGAAGAATAACTTAGCTAGCATGTGAACTTCGGGTGTGATTCCGGGGGTGTTTTGCCTGGCGTGATTTAGCACCTCCGCTTTGCTGGCCTGCGTGCCGCCCCGCATCGTTGAATTGCGTACAATTGATTACCTGGGTTTTGTCGCTAAAAACACCATCTTGTGGGCAATTGGTGTAAAAAGCGACACCGAACCCGTCCTGGAACCAAAATTTTGTCGCCAAATACACCAATTGG
>JAUMZC010000073.1:1486-14544 GCA_030528295.1 Corynebacterium sp. | reverse complement strand
ATCGCTGTTATATCAATCCGGAAAGCGCATACTGGGGGAGCAGCTAATCAGGCACGACGAGTTTCAGCCCAAACTCCTGCATTACAGGTTCAATGAGCACTACTTTGGCTGCGGTGGCATCTGTGCTTTCGCCCCAACTATTGACCGCAGCGGCATATACCTTGTTGCTGTTTGGATCAAACACCCAAATCGGCCCGCCGGAGTCGCCGTGGTCCGAAATGCTTTCAAACGACATGGTGATTTCATTGGTCATTTCGATGAATTCCCCACATGAAATCCCGGAACGGAATCCGAGCGAGCAAGAATATGGCTTGTTGGAATTTAAGTATGAATGGTTAACCCAATCGCTGAAGTTGTATCCGTCGATTGGGAGCGCAGACTGAACGGGGACGCCGTAGGTTTTAATTAATGCCCAGTCTGGATTTTCTTTACCATTCCAACCGGTAGTCCAAACAAACTCGCCAATTTCTTTGATGGAGCCGTCAGGTTCTTGGATGCCGATTTTATCCCCCGCGTCACCGCAGTGGCCGGCGGTGAGATTCAGGGGAACTCCCGGAAACTCGTCACTGACTACCGTCCAACCAAATGAACAGGAGTTCTCTTTGGTGAGGTTGAGATATCGCCCGCCGGGAATGACGCCGCCAGGGTGGTGTAAAAACTCGAATCCCTTACTAAGTCTGTAGATTTGGGATCGATCACGTTCCTGCTTAAGCCCTGTCGCTTCGCCTCGGTTTTGGTCGTTGCCTGAAACATGCTGGTTATCGTGGTACTGCGGGCTCGTAGTTCGAATGCTCGAGGCCTGAGAATTACCATTTTTCACTGCCCAAAAACCAAGTGCGATGACAATAAACATCAACACGAGCATGATGATCACCAGAGTTGCGAGGAGGATCCACTGCGTCTTCTTTGGCTTTTTCGGTGGCATCGCTCCACGCATGGAAGGTTGGTGCGATGGGTGAAGGCGTGAATACTGCTGGTTCCTTGGAAAACCTTGTGGCTGAGGTGCATTCCAACCAGCATTATGGTGCGGTGGCGTCCATGACATTTTGAAAGGCCTTTAAGGGTGGGGGACGTCGAAATGAAGTCCAGAGTGCAGTTGCTACATGTAATGGGCTAGACCAACGTTGACAAAATAATCTGACGCTGTGCGTTCGTCAGCAAATATCATATACACCACAGCAATATTGTTAGGGCGAAGGTCGTAAGCAAAAGTAATGTACTGCTCTTGCGAAGTGCTGTCGTAGTCTTCCTGCATCAGGTGGAAGTCGTGTCCTTCTGCTGAGCGAATGTACCGCCATTCAGGGTACTCGTAGTCTTCCACCAAAATTCGTACTGCTTCAGGATCAGTAACAATCCCTACAGAATCAATGTTTCCAGGGGTAATCCCTGACGGGATGAGGCATTGGAAGAATTTGCGAGTTTCGTCCAGCGGAAAATCACTTTCCACACAATTTTCAAGCTCAACAATTTCGCCAACAGCTGGAGGGAAAAGATCCTTGACCGCGCGTCGTAGTTCTTCCTCCTGCTGTGCCGTGACCGAAGACTCTTGTACTGTCCTGTCTCGAGGCGGAGCAGGCAGGGGATTCGGGCGTGGTTTATTGGAATTTTCTGCGACGTGAGAGGTCGTAGGTTTCGCCGAGGTCTCCGATGAGCCAAACGGGCGAGCGATGATGAACAACACAATGAGCGCCATCACTAAACCCATGGTGCCTAGTAGCCCGATGCCGATAACGGCGAATTTTCCGTTGTTTTTATTCGGCGTAGCCGTACCAGCGTATTGTTGCTGCGGGGGCAGATAAGGTGAAATTCCCTGAGGGGAACCGTATACTGCCTGTGGATATGGGTTGTAACCGGAATTATTTCCTACGCCAGAAGCAGGGTAGCCGCCGAAGTTCTCAGTACCTTGGGGCGGGGGCTGATGATTCGGAGGCTCGTAATAGTTGTGGGGGTTTGCGTAGATTTTCGTTTGGTTGTCGTAGGGGTTGCTTTGAGCATGTTGGTTATGGGGAACTCCCTGCGATGGGCGAGGGTATGCCGTGGTCGGTGGTGTAGGGTCCGAAGGCTGGTTGTTTGCTTGCGGATAGTTGTTTCCAGACTGCCAGTTCTCCATGTTTTAATGTTTTCCTAACTCTTCTATAAGTAACCCCAAGGGCTGCTACCGCAATTCCTATCATCATTATGGTCAGTAAAGATCAGCGCTGTTGGGTGCTGTTCCATTCCTTGCCTTACGTTGTGGGCGCGTGAGCGGAATCATACGATCTTCCCAAAAGGCTGGCCTGGAGTTAAAATCTACCACTGTTTTGACTGTGCTGTCTATCAGTCTTGCGACCCTTTTTGACATGAAAAAATTCCTGTTGTGGAGTGATTTAGTATTGTGTTGAAGCAAATCGTAAATATGTACTATCGCCCCGAAGCATGGTGAGTAACTAAAGACCCTACTGCAAATCGCTTAGGTAATTTTAAGGCAAATTGCCCCTACTGCAGTGCTGGAAAACTCGTTACTATTGGCGATATGACTGCGGCACGACCTCGAATTCTTGCTATTGCTGGTACTGACCCTTCTGGTGGGGCGGGGATTCATGCGGATTTGAAGTCGATTATGGCGTTGGGCGGGTATGGGATGGGGGTTGTAACAGCAATTGTCGCGCAGAACACTCAGGGGGTACGTGCAGTACATGCATTATCTCCGGGGTGGATTCGCGAACAGCTCGATGCGGTCAGCGATGATATCCACATCGACGCGGTGACGATCGGCATGCTCGGAGATGTTGATACGATTCAGGTCGTCCAGGAATGGATTGAGCTTATCGACGCCCCGGTGGTTGTGGACCCCGTCATGGTCGCCACATCTGGCCACTCACTGTTAGAACACGATGCGGAAGAAGCGCTTATTGACTTTATTCATGCGCTCACCGTTGGTCATCGGGATGTTCTTGTCACACCGAACGTTCCTGAACTTGCCCGACTGGTCAATGAAGGACCAGCAGTTACGGTAAATGCTGCAGTGCTGCAAGCCAAGCGTTTGATTCAAGGTTCAAACATGACAGTGCTTGTCAAAGGCGGGCACTTAATCGGGGATACTGTCACCGATGTTGTGGTGAACCGTGATGGGGTATTTCCCTGCGAATCAACTCGTGTGGCGACGCAGTGCACCCATGGGACTGGATGTTCGTTGTCCTCGGCAATGGCGACTGCATTTGTACGGACTGGCCGCTGGGACGAGGCGCTAGCATTAGTTAAACCATGGTTGCAGGCAGCGCTTGAAGGGGCAAATGCTTTGGAGGTTGGGTCTGGGAATGGTCCCATCGACCACAGTGCATTGTTGTAGTTATTTGCTGTTGTGATGGATCGGAATGCAGGTTTTGAGAATATTAATAATAAACTCCGTGACATCTTGCTTGGTCATTGACTGATTCAAGATTGTTGTCCGGTACATAAGGCCCCCGATAATCGCATCGGTGAGATCTGCCGCATGCTGCTCTGGAACGCGTTGGTGGCGCGCGACGTCGATAATTTGGCAGCGAATTGGATCGATAATACTGCGCCGATAAATCGCCTGGAGTTCGCTATCGGATTGGCGGTGAATATCCAATCCGATGGTAAGTAAGGTCGCCTTATCTTCGCTGAAAATATCGGCGTAGGTGGCGATGAGGTTATCAATATCTTGGGTAACGTCACCTGTCGGCGGAATGATTCGGTGGCGAAATTCCTGTTGAATTGCAGCCACGGCGAGGCGGGCGAGCGTCGGCCAGCGTCGATAGATCGTGGTTTTTGCAACCTGACTTTCAGCGGCAACCTCATCGATGCGAAGCCCCGAGTAACCGTGGAGATGGAGCAATTTCAACGTGGTTTGAAGAATTCTGGCATCAATCTTTTCGTCGCGTGGCCGTCCCAGATGTTGTGTCATAGATTACATTTTATAGTGATGTTGCAGCGTCGCTAGTCTTTCGGTGGTGTCGCGGCGATTGTGTGCTTGGTTGGTGCCGGTTGGAGATGCCGTCCTTTAGGGAATCTAATCCGCAATAAAATTTGCATAACTTGCACTCTCATGCATAAATGTTATGCTTTCCTGCATGACTCTAAAAGTAGCGGTGGCAGGTGCAAGCGGATACGCGGGAGGCGAAGTGCTTCGCCTGTTGCTCTCACACCCCGCATATCTTCGTGGCGAACTTACGATCGGCGCCTTAACCGGCGCTTCCACCGAAGGTGCGAGTGTTGGTGAGCTGATGCCTCACTTGCCGGAACTTGCCGATCGTGTGATCGAACCGACGAACGTCGACACACTATCCGGTCACGACGTCGTGTTTCTTGGGCTGCCGCACGGACATTCGGCGAAGATCGCAAACGAGCTTGATTCAGATGTACTAATCCTCGATTGTGCGGCAGATTTCCGGCTGGAAAGTGCTGAGGCATGGAAACAGTTTTATGGTTCCGAGCATGCAGGAAACTGGCCTTACGGCATTCCAGAAATGCCGGGGCAACGGGAATTATTACAGGGCACTCGGCGCGTAGCAGTTCCGGGCTGTTTTCCGACCGGTGCGACGTTGGCGTTACTGCCAGCGGTACGTAATGAACTTATTGTTCCAGACATTTCAATTGTGTCTATTACCGGAGTTTCTGGAGCTGGTAAAAAAGCCAATGTTGCTATGTTGGGCTCGGAAACAATGGGGTCAGTAAAAGCGTACAACACAGCTGGAAAACACCGCCATGTTCCGGAAATTATTCAGAATTTATCCAAATACACGCACGATTCCGTGAGTGTGAGTTTCACTCCGGTATTAGCGCCAATGACCCGTGGGATTCTTACCACTGCAACTGCGCCACTGACGCCCGGAACTACGGAGCGACAAGTACGCCAGACGTATATTGAATCGTATGCAAACGAGCAGTTTGTCCACATTCTACCTGCAGGGGTTCAACCTCAAACGCAACATATTTTAGGTTCAAATATGTGCCATATTCAGGTGGAAGTGGATACGAATGCCGGTAAGTTGCTGGTAACAAGCGCTATTGACAACCTGACAAAAGGCACGGCTGGCGCTGCCGTCCAATGCATGAACATTGCTCTTGGATTCGCAGAACACTCCGGTTTGTCACGCAACGGCGTTGCGCCGTAAACCAAAGTCAATACTTTATCTACGTTGAGGAGTCACAGATGGCGAATACAGGCGTTACAGCACCCCTAGGATTTGAAGCTTCAGGAATTACCGCGGGAATTAAAGCTTCAGGCAAGCCAGATATGGCGCTAGTGAAAAATAAAGGCCCCGAATATACAGCAGCCGGTGTTTTTACTCGCAATAAGGTGGTTGCCGCACCAGTGAAAGTATCACGCGAAGCGCTGGTCGACGGTCAATTGCGCGCAGTTGTATTTAATTCGGGAAATGCCAATGCGTGTACCGGACCGCAAGGTTTTGTTGATGCAACAGCGATGGCGTCACACACCGCAACGCTTCTCGACGTCGCACCGGAAGATGTTGCCGTATGCTCCACGGGCATTATTGGGGAAGTGCTTCCAATGGACATTATTTCTCAAGGAATCGAAAAATTGTTTGATAACTTGGGTGATTTTGGTGGCGCTGCAGCCGAAGCCATTCTTACTACCGACACACGGGTCAAAGAAACCGTTGTGCAAGGCGAAGGTTGGCTGGTTGGGGGCATGGGTAAAGGTGCTGGAATGATGGCACCGTCGCTTGCGACCATGCTTGTGTGTATCACCACTGACGCGCGCGTCACGCCAGACATGGCCCAAACTGCATTGAAAAACGCAACCGAAAGAACATTTGATGTTTTGGATGTAGATGGGTCTACGTCGACGAACGATACAGTGCTGCTATTAGCTTCCGGTGCCTCGGGTGTGACACCTTCACAAGAGGAATTCAATGAAGCCGTATTTCTTGCCTGCGATGATTTAGCGCAACAAATGCAATCAGATGCCGAAGGGGTGACCAAGCGGGTAACAATTACGGTTCAGGGCACAACTGATCGCCAAATGGCGCTTGCTGCCGCGAGCACATTGGGACGCGACAATCTCTTTAAGTGCGCCATGTTTGGATCGGACCCGAATTGGGGGCGTGTATTAGCCGCAGTTGGGATGGCCGAAGCCGATATGGACCCAGAAAACATCAACGTGTATTTCAATGGCAGCCCCGTGTGTATTGGATCATGTGGAACACCTAACGCGCGGGAAGTAGACCTCAGGGGAGAAGATATTGACGTGGTCGTTGATTTAGGAACCGATGGTTCTGGCAGCGCCACATTACGCACCACAGATCTTTCTCACGCATATGTCGAAATCAACTCTGCGTACACAACTTAGGATGACGTGCATATGAATAACATTTTGCAAGGCATAAGCCCCGAAATTCGGGCAAATGTGTTGGCTGAAGCACTTCCATGGCTGCAGTATTTCCGCGACAAAATCGTGGTAATTAAATACGGCGGCAATGCCATGATTGACGAGAAACTCAAAGCAGCATTTGCCGCAGATATGGTGTTCTTACGAACAGTTGGTGCAAAACCTGTTGTTGTGCACGGCGGGGGGCCGCAGATATCTGCCATGTTGAATCGACTGGGTCTGCAGGGCGAATTCCGTGGCGGCTTCCGAGTAACAACCCCCGAAGTGATGGAAGTTGTACGGATGGTGTTGTTCGGTCAAGTTGGGCGAGACCTTGTTGGTCTTATTAACTCCCATGGGCCATATGCAGTTGGCACTTCTGGAGAAGACGCCGGTCTTTTTACCGCCACCAAACGGTTAGTTAATGTTGGTGGAGAACTTACGGATATTGGTCTTGTAGGCGACATCACAGAGGTAAACCCAGCGGCGTTAATGGACATCATTGATGCTGGAAGAATACCTGTGGTTTCTACAATTGCACCGGGTTTAGACGGTGAAGTTTACAACATTAACGCTGACACAGCAGCTGGTGCATTAGCGGAAGCCCTCGGCGCTGAGCGTCTGGTGATGCTTACCAACGTTGAAGGCCTGTATACGGATTGGCCGGATAAGTCTTCACTCGTTTCACTCATGAAAGCCGGTGAATTAGAAAACATTCTCGGAACGCTCGATTCGGGAATGATACCGAAAATGGAGGCGTGCTTACACGCAGTTCGCGGTGGATTATCCGCAGCACACGTTATCGACGGCCGCGTCGCCCACTCGGTGCTACTGGAGCTGCTGACCGAAGGTGGTATCGGAACAATGGTGCTTCCAGATAACTTCCAACGTGCCGATTACCCAGAAGAAATTGTGTTTAGAAAAGACGTGAACTCCCAGCAATGAGCAACATGATCGAGCAGTGGAATCACTGCATAATGAATAATTACGGCACGCCATCCATTGCACTTGTATCGGGTAATGGCGTTGTAGTCCAAGATGAACACGGCCGCGAGTTTATCGACATGCTCGCGGGTATTGCTGTTACATCTCTTGGTCACGCACATCCAGCAGTCGTTGCCGCGATTCATCAACAAGCCGCAACACTTGGGCATGTATCAAACCTGTTCGCCACCCAACCGGCATTAGACGTTGCAGAGAAGCTTATACAGCGTTTTGCGTGCGGTGATTCTGATATTGCGAAGACAGCCCGTGTGTATTTTTGCAACTCAGGCGCTGAAGCGAACGAAGCAGCATTTAAGATAGCGCGGCTCACTGGTCGGCGCCGTATTCTTGCGGCAAATAATGGGTTCCACGGTAGGACAATGGGTGCGCTTGCGTTGACTGGGCAGCCCGATAAACGAGACGCATTTGCCCCACTTCCGAGCGGCGTCGAATTTTATCCCTTCGGCGACCTTGACTACCTCACGAAACTAGTGGAGCTGAACTCGCAGGACGTCGCGGCAATCATTCTAGAGCCTATTCAAGGTGAAACCGGCGTAATTCCAGCCGATCCGGAATTCCTTCGTGGTATCCGTGCACTGTGCGACCAACACGGCATCCTGATGATCGTTGATGAGGTACAAACTGGTGTTGGTCGAACTGGCGATTTCTTTGCACATCACTATGCTGGGATTACTCCAGATGTAGTTACAATGGCAAAAGGACTCGGGGCAGGATTACCAATCGGCGCGTGCCTGGCGCACGGTCAAGCTGCGGAATTCCTCGCTCCAGGAAAACACGGCACCACCTTCGGCGGAAACCCAATTTCATGTGCTGCGGCGAAGGTTGTCCTCGACATCGTCGATGCAGATTTCTGCGATGCTGTAGCGGAAAAAGGCAGTTACCTTCGAGACCAGCTTGCTGCAAAGCCTTTTGTTGATGAGGTGCGCGGGCGTGGGCTTATGCTCGGCGTCGTATTGCAACAACCTTTGGCAAAGCACATTGTTGCTCAAGGGCTCAATACGGGCGTTATTCTCAATGCTCCAAATGAATATGTACTTCGATTAACTCCACCATTGATCATTAGCCGAGAAGAATTAGACGAAGCCATTTCACGCATCGTTGCTGCATACGAATCTATTGAAGGGAATGCCCAGTGACACCCCAAACAAACACTCGCCACTTTTTAGCTGATGATGACCTCACACCTGCTGAGCAGGCTGAAGTGCTACAACTCGCGGCGGAATTAAAGGCACAGCCGTATTCGCGGAATACCTTTGCAGGACCGCAAAGCGTGGCAGTCCTATTTGATAAAACATCCACGCGAACTCGGTTTTCCTTTGACGTTGGAATCTCACAGCTAGGTGGGCGAGCCATTGTTGCTGATGGCGCCGCTACCCAAACCGGTAAAGGTGAAACATTGCAAGATACCGGTGCTGTGCTGAGCCGCTATGTGTCAGCCATTGTGTGGCGCACCTCAGCTCACAGCAATCTTGAAGCAATGGCCGAAACTGCTACGGTCCCAATTATCAACGGGCTCAGTGATGACTTGCACCCATGTCAGATTTTGGCTGATCTCCAAACGTGTATCGAACAACTTTGCCCAGCACAAGGTCCAGCTGGTTTGCGCGGGCACAAGGCTGTGTATTTAGGTGATGGTGCAAACAATATGGCGAACTCCTATTTGCTTGGTTTCGCCACCGCAGGGATTGATATTTCAATTATTTCTCCCGCAGGATTCCAACCACACCAAGAATTCGTTGACCGTGCCCGTCAGCGCGCTGCGGAAACCGGGGCAACCGTTGTGATTACTGACTCCTTAGATGAAGTTGAAGGAGCTGACGTAGTGATTACGGATACGTGGGTATCGATGGGAATGGAAAACGACGGTATTGATCGGCATACACCGTTTATTCCATATCAGGTCAACGATGCCGTTATGCGGCGTGCGAAAGAAAATGCGATTTTCCTTCACTGTTTACCTGCGTATCGTGGCATGGAAGTGACGAGCAGTGTTATTGACGGCCCCCAATCAGTGGTGTTTGATGAAGCAGAAAATCGTCTTCATGCGCAAAAAGCACTCATGGTGTGGCTTATGGATCACCAACCAGGCAAGGTTAAAGACTAGAAGATGGACAAAGAGCGACACTTGACTTCGGAAAGCAGTGCGTTGGGGCAACCGGTGAGTCGTACGGCCCGTCAAGCGAGAATCCTGGAGATTTTGTCTCAGTACAGAGTTTCGAGCCAAGTCCAATTATCCGAACTTTTGTTGGATGATGGTATTGACATCACACAGGCAACGTTGTCACGAGATTTGGATGAACTCGGGGCCAAGAAGGTTCGCCCGGAGTCTGGTCGTGCGTACTATGCAGTCGGAAACGTTGAAACTGCGTTGACAGAAACGCTGCGAGGTCCAAGGGAGAAATTGCGCAGAATGCTTGATGATCTTGTGGTGAGCGTGGATTCTTCAGCAAATATTGCGGTGCTCCGCACACCTCCCGGGGCTGCCCAATATCTCGCAAGTTTCATCGATCGAGTGCAATTGCCGGAAGTAGTTGGGACAATTGCCGGTGACGATACTATTTTTGTATTGGCTCGCGATCCCTTAACTGGAGCGAAGCTCGCAGAAATGTTTCAACGTCGATAGAGGCGGCGTCGTAAAGCGTTTTCTTGGCACGCTAAGCTGAGTGCACAATATTCGTTGTAGTTTTTAAAACTCTGTTCGCAAGGAGAAAACATAAATGACCGACCGCGTTGTACTTGCGTACTCCGGTGGATTAGACACCTCAGTCGCTATTCCTTACCTCGCAAAGATGACAGGCGGCGAGGTTGTAGCCGTGTCTTTGGACCTCGGACAAGGCGGCGAGGATATGGAATCGGTTCGTCAACGCGCGCTTGATTGCGGCGCTGTGGAATCGATTGTTGTCGATGCTAAAGACGAATTTGCAGAAGAGTACTGCTTGCCGACGATCAAAGCGAACGGCATGTACATGAAGCAGTATCCGCTGGTTTCTGCAATTTCCCGGCCACTGATCGTGAAGCACTTGGTGGCCGCCGCCCGGGAATTTGGTGGAACGCATGTTGCACACGGTTGCACAGGCAAGGGCAACGATCAGGTCCGGTTCGAAGTCGGTTTCGCCGATACGCATCCGGATTTGAAAATCATTGCGCCAGCCCGCGATTATGCTTGGACTCGCGATAAGGCAATCGCATTCGCTGAGGAAGTAAATCTTCCTATTGAACAGTCGAAAAAATCTCCGTTCTCCATTGACCAAAATGTGTGGGGCCGCGCAATCGAGACAGGTTTCTTGGAGGATCTCTGGAACCCACCAACCAAAGATCTGTACGCTTACACAGAAGACCCAGCGTTGGGTAACGCTCCGGACGAATTGATTATTTCGTTCAAAGATGGCACGCCGGTGGCAATTGATGGCCGACCAGTGACCGTGCTACAAGCGATCGAGGAGCTGAACCGCCGCGCAGGCGCGCAGGGCGTCGGCCGCCTTGACATGGTTGAAGATCGCCTCGTTGGTATCAAGTCTCGTGAGGTATATGAGGCTCCTGGTGCTGTCACGCTGATCACCGCACACGAAGCGCTTGAAGACGTCACAATGGAACGCGAACTTGCCCGGTACAAGCGGCTTATCGACGCCCGCTGGTCCGAAGAAGTGTACGACGGTTTATGGTTTGCTCCGCTCAAGCGTTCCCTTGATGCGTTCATTAATTCGACGCAAGAACACGTTACCGGCGATATTCGCGTTGTGCTTCATGCAGGCAAGGTTGTGGTCAATGGACGTCGTAGCGACCATTCGCTGTACGACTTCAACTTGGCCACTTACGACACCGGTGACACCTTCGACCAGACCTTGGCGAAAGGTTTTGTAGAGCTGCATGGACTCTCATCGAAAATCGCTTGCCGGCGAGATCGTGAGGCGAATTAATGCAACACCACGGGACCAACGAAGGTGCTCTTTGGGGTGGGCGGTTCTCTGGCGGACCAGAGGACGCAATGTTCGCATTGAGTGTATCCACACACTTTGACTGGATGCTTGCACCATATGATGTACTTGCTTCGAAAGCGCATGCAAAAGTACTGAGGGAAGCTGGACTGCTTTCCGAAGATGACTTCCAAGTCATGCTTGCTGGGTTGACACAGCTTGGTGACGCCGTTGCAGCTGGCGAGTTTCAGCCACTGCCAACGGACGAGGATGTGCATGGTGCCATGGAGCGGGGCCTCATCGATATCGTTGGTCCCGACGTTGGGGGACGCTTGCGGGCGGGTCGTTCTCGCAACGACCAGGTTGCAGCACTGTTTCGGATGTGGGTTCGGGATGCGATCCGGGAAATCACGGTAAGTCTCACCGAGCTTATTCGTGCACTTGAGGAGCAGGCAAAAGCCAACCCGGAAGTAATTATGCCTGGTAAAACCCACTTCCAAGCAGCACAACCGGTACTGCTTGCGCACCAACTGCTGGCACATGCCCAGCCGTTGCTCCGTGATATTGAACGTCTTCGCGATCTCGACAAACGTTTGGCAGTGTCTCCGTATGGTTCAGGCGCACTGGCCGGATCCTCGTTGCAGTTAAATCCTGAAGCAATCGCGCAGGAACTTGGATTTGATAGTGCTGCTGATAATTCCATCGACGCAACAAGTTCTCGTGATTTTGCTTCCGAAACTGCATTCGTGCTTGCACAGATAGCTGTAGACGTTTCGCGTCTCGCAGAAGAAATCATTGTGTGGTGCACGCCAGAGTTCGGTTACGTGACCCTTCATGATGCCTGGTCGACCGGAAGTTCGATTATGCCGCAGAAGAAGAATCCTGACGTTGCTGAATTAGCCCGTGGCAAGTCTGGGCGCTTGATTGGTAATCTTACTGGCCTGCTTGCAACGTTAAAGGCGCAGCCTTTGGCTTATAACCGTGATTTGCAGGAAGATAAAGAGCCGCTCGTTGACTCGTTTGCGCAGTTACGGTTGTATCTGCCAGCGATGACAGGACTGGTTTCTACGCTTACCTTCCATCCCGAACGAATGTTGGAACTTGCGCCAGCAGGGTATACCTTGGCTACCGACCTGGCTGAATGGCTTGTTCGCCAAGGTGTTCCATTCCGTGTAGCGCACGAAGCATCGGGAATGTGTGTTCGAGTTGCTGAATCGCGCGGGGTCGGATTGGACGAACTCACTGATGACGAACTGAAAAACATTCATCCGGTACTCTCACCGGAAGTTCGTGAGGTGCTTACGGTGCAAGGGTCTGTGGCATCTCGAGCCACACGTGGCGGCACCGCGGGTGTTCGTGTTGCGGAACAGCGGGAGCGGGTTGCCGCCGCTGTTGCTGAACATGAGCAATGGGCCAAAACTCCAGTTCGACGTTAAATTTGGCCATATCTAGCCTCAGAGTTTGGCTGGATCGCTCTGGGGCTAGAATGTTGCGTTATGAGTATCGATCCCAAGTTGTTGGAAGTATTGGCATGCCCTCGTGATAAGGGGCCGCTGCGTTATCTTGAGGCTGAGCAAGTGCTGGTCAATGAGCGTCTTGGAATTGCATACCGTATTGAGGATGGAATCCCAGTAATGCTTATCGATGAAGCCATTACTTGGCCTCAGGACACAACCCAACAATAATTCGAGCTCGTTATTTTAAGGATTACCGTGAATATCATTGACGAACTGCTTTGGCGTGGTCTAATTAATCAGTCAACGGATTTAGATGCACTCCGTGAGGCCACTGAACAACCAATCACG
>JAUMZC010000073.1:0-1476 GCA_030528295.1 Corynebacterium sp. | reverse complement strand
CTGCGGTTTTGATCCCACAGGTGCCTCATTACATGCCGGGCACTTGGTTCCGCTGATTATGCTGAAGCGTTTCCAACTTGCTGGCCATCGGACAATTACCCTGGCAGGTGGCGCGACTGGGATGATTGGCGATCCGCGGGACGTTGGCGAACGAAGCATGCTGAGCGAATCAGAAATTGCGTCGAATGTTGAGGCAATTAAGAACCAAATTCGTCGTTTTATTGACTATTCAAATGGCCGCGCCATTATGGTCAATAACGCGGACTGGATCGGTTCCATGAACGTCATTGAGTTTTTGCGCGACGTCGGCAAGAATTTCTCGTTGAATAGCATGCTTGACCGTGAAACGGTGAAACGCCGGTTGGAAAGTGACGGCATTTCATATACGGAATTTTCCTATATGTTGTTGCAGGCGTTTGATGCTGTTCACCTACGTCGGGAATACGATTGCATTTTGCAAATCGGCGGTGGCGATCAATGGGGCAATATTGTTTCTGGTGTTGATCTCAATCGTCGAATGGATCAGCAAAAAACACATGCGCTCACGGTTCCGCTCGTCACTGATGCGGAGGGGCAAAAGTTCGGTAAGTCTACCGGTGGCGGCAAGTTGTGGTTAGACCCTGAATTGACCAGCCCATACGCCTGGTATCAGTACTTTATTAATGCGGGTGATTCTGTAGTAATCGATTATCTTCGCTGGTTTACGTTCTTGACCAAAGAGGAAATCGATGAGTATGAGGTTGCCGTCGCTGAGCGTCCACATTTGCGAGAAGCCCAACGACGCCTCGCGCGTGAACTCACCACGTTGGTCCATGGTGCCGAAGCGACCGACGCCGTGGAGCTCGCTGCTCAGGCGTTGTTTGGTAAAGCTGACTTGCAAGCGTTAGATTCGCAAACTTTGGCGGGTGCGCTTTCGGAAACCAAGGTTGCGGTGGTTGAAGAGGGCCAGCCAAAGACCATTGTTGACCTGTTCGTTGCGGCGGGACTTGCTGATTCCCGTGGCGCGGCGCGACGTTCGATTAAGGAGGGCGGCGTGTACGTGAATAATGTGCGCATCCAGGCTGAGAGCTGGGAACCTGCAGCTGAGGATTTATTGCACGGCCAGTGGCTCGTTCTTCGGCGTGGTAAGAAAAACTTTGCGGGTGCGCTCATCCGCTAACAAGGTGCTTATTGACGTCCCTGGTGCTCGCTCTCAGCTTGAAAGCTCAGCGAATGCCAGGGACTTGCGCGTTTGGCGAGATGTTATCAAATCTCAATGTAGAAAACACGCATTGACCTGCTGATTTGTGCAGTTTTAAGCTTTTGTGTAACTTTGTGTGAGTCGCCGCGATAATCAAGTGGTTGACAACCTAGGGCTTAGGCGCTAGGATAATTTAACGCTAACAAATCGGGGTCCATATTTTGGATGTTGATTGTTTGTGTGTGTTGTTTGAGAACTCGATAGTGTGCCATGTTTGTTTTTTTGGTTGGGGGCTT
>JAUMZC010000072.1 GCA_030528295.1 Corynebacterium sp. | reverse complement strand
TAATCTTCAATGCTTATGCCGGCACCACCACAACATGAAAACCGACCGCAGAGTCCGCTGCGAAATGGACATCTACGGAAACTGCACCTGGTGGCATGCTGACGGAACAAAACTTGGTGTTACCACACCACAAGGGATCCTCCCTACAATCGCTGGAATAGTTGTGGAACCTGCCAAGCCACAACCAAAACCCAGCGGGCGAAACTGGGGGTTTACCTTTGAAAATCGTGCACGGCGAAATTATCAGCTAGCACGAAACCGGGCAGGACCATGAGGGGCACTTTTAGCCCCCTGCGCTACCAGCACAGGGGGCTAAAAGTCATGCAAATTTATCAGCAGTGAATTCCACGTGATTGCCTTCGGGATCCAATACAACAGCCTCGTAATAGCCGTCTCCGGTAGTTCGAGGTCCGCGCACTTCGTAACCTGCAGCGGCGAGTCGAGCCGCCAGCGCATCAACGTCTGCCGACGTACCCACAGAAAAGGCGATATGACTCCAGCCCAGTTGGTGTTGCGCGGCCTCCACAATGTCGGGACGCGTCATGAGTTCAAGGCGAGCACCCTCGAACGTCAAAAAGTACGTTTGGAGACCAGTGCGGGGATTATGGTAGCGGTCATTCGATATTCCACCGAACCATGTGCAATAGAAATTGCGGGCTTTTTCGAGGTCAGCAACGAATAATGCGACGTGTTCAAGCTTTGACATGCCATGCCTTTCCCCACTCCCAAGCAACAGCGGTGATGATGGATACGGCCACAATTCCGTAGAGGGAGCCGGTGAAGTCGTTGAGCTCGGTGAGTCGGATAAGGATTCCGAGGAGGAGTTCGGCAATGACCCCGATAAATACGATGATGGAGCGCAACCAGATGAACGTTCCGATCAATGCCAACGCTAGGACGATGCGGAAGATTTGCAGTGGCGCCGTGTGATCGACGTCGAGAATGCCGAGTGGCCAGCCGATACAGCGGGTGAAGGAACCTTGGCCAGCTACGAGGATTCCGGTGCCGTGCAGAAGCGCAAGCCCGATAAGTGCAATGCCTGCGACTCTAGCGCGGGTTGCGTTCGGTTTCGGGTGAGCTAAGGCGCAGATGACGACCATGCAGATGAGGGAGGTCAGCGCGCACCAGAGGTCGAGCATGCCTTGGAAGGGGGTGAGTCCCCACCAGATTGTCATCATGCCGAAGATTCCTGCCCCGAGGGCGCCAAGTAAAGCGATCCACGGGAGCCAGCGGGCGGGATGGCGTCGAAGGAGGAATCCACTGATGATGATGACCGGCGCGCAGGAAACGGAGAAGACGCGGTGCACGAATTCGATAATGGGATTGAGTTGGATTTCGGGCGTGATCTGCCCTTCGTAGCAGCCGGGCCAGTTTGGGCAGGCGGCTGAGGAGTCGGTAGCACAGACTACGGCACCGAGGGCAACCGCGCCGAAGACTACGAATGTGCTGAAGCGTATGAAATTCAGACTAGCTGTCGAAAGCGTTGAGGATGCGTTCGGCAGCGAGGGTTGGGGTGATTTGGCCTTCACGGAGTTGGCTTTCCACGAGCTTTTTGGTTTCTAAGACTTCTGGTTTGGTGTTGAGGCGCTGGAGGATGGTTTCGTGCACCATTGACCACATCCAACCGACTTGTTGTTCCCTGCGGTTGTGTTCGAATCTTCCGCAGTTGAGCATTGCTTCGTGGTGTTGGTTTACGACGTCCCAAAACTCGTCGATACCTTCACGCTCAACGGCCGACATGGTCATTGTGGGAGGATGCCACAGTGCGTCTTCGGGACGGACCATTCGCATGGCGGCGGCAAGTTCGCGGGCGGCGCGTTTGGCGTTTTTGAGGTTGGGTCCATCGGCTTTGTTGATGGCGACGAGGTCAGCCATTTCTAATACGCCTTTTTTAATTCCCTGCAACTGGTCACCAGCACCAGCGAGGGCAAGGAAGGTGAAGCAGTCCACCATTTGGGCGACGGCAACTTCGGATTGGCCGACACCTACGGTTTCTACGAGGATGACGTCGTAACCTGCGGCTTCGAAGACGACCATGGATTCTCGGGTTGCTTTTGCAACGCCGCCGAGGGTTCCTGCCGAAGGTGAGGGTCGAATAAACGCATTGTCTTCGGAGGAAAGTTTCGACATGCGGGTTTTGTCGCCAAGGATGGAGCCTCGGGTTTTGGTTGAGGAGGGATCGATAGCCAGCACTGCAACTTTATGGCCTTCGCCAATGAGTTTCATGCCCAAGGCTTCGATAAAGGTGGATTTGCCGACCCCCGGCACACCGGTAATGCCCACTCGTAACGCGTTGCCGGAAAACGGCAAGAGTTTCACGAGAAGTTCTTGGGCAAGGACTCGGTGGGCCGGGGCGGTTGATTCCAGGAGGGTAATGGCCCGCGAAATGCGGGTTCGATCACCGTTGCGCACGGCGTCGAAAAGCTCATCGACGTCGATTCTGCGGCGCGCACGTTTGACTATTTCGGGTGCCACTGCGGTGAATTCACCAAGATCGGTCCCGGAGGTTGTCATGAGCGACCCCAAGTGGTGCTCGAGGTATTCAGAATCGCCCGTCATTTCGCTTCCTTACTACTCAGGAATGGGCAGGTCAAAGCCCAAGTTTGCAGCTAACTTAGTGAGCATATCAATCGCGGAATCCGCGATGACGGTGCCCGGTGGGTAAATTGCTGCGGCGCCGAAATCGTAAAGTTCTTGGAAGTCGCCTGGCGGAATAACCCCACCAACGACGATCAGGATGTCTTCACGACCCAGCTTCTTTAACTCCTCCTTCAGTGCCGGCACCAAGGTGAGGTGACCTGCAGCGAGGGAGGACACACCGACGACATGGACGTCGGCATCCACCGCGGAGCGCGCGGCTTCGGCGGGGGTTTGGAACAGCGGTCCGACATCGACGTCCATGCCAAGGTCAGCGTAGGCGGAGGCAACGACCTTTTGGCCTCGGTCGTGACCGTCCTGGCCCATCTTGGCGATGAAGATACGGGGACGGCGGCCTTCTTCGGCTTCGAAAGCATCTGCCATAGCAATGGCTTTTTCGACGTTCGACACGGTGCCTTCCTTTCCAACCTCGTCCTTGTAGACTCCGGACAGGGTGCGGATCTCAGCTTCGTGACGGCCAAATACCTTTTCAAGCGCGTAGGAGATTTCACCGACGGTGGCCTTGGCCCGGGCTGCATCAACGGCGAGTTTCAGCAGGTTCTGGGACAGGTCTCCGGCTTCCTTGTCTTCGCGGCGAGCGGCTTCGGTCAGAGCGTCGAGCGCTGCCTGGCATGCTTCCTCGTCGCGTTCAGCACGCAAGCGTTCGAGCTTTTCAAGTTGCTCTGCCCGAACCTTGGTGTTGTCCACCTTGAGCACTTCGATTTGCTCGTCTTCTTCAACGATGTACTTATTGACGCCGATGAGCGCTTGGCGGCCAGAGTCGATGCGGGCTTGGGTGCGCGCTGCGGATTCTTCGATACGAAGCTTCGGAATGCCCTCAACTGTTGCTTGGGCCATGCCACCAGCAGCTTCGACCTCTTCGATATGTGCCCGGGCACGGTTCGCCAACTCGTTGGTGAGCCATTCGATGTAGTACGAGCCAGCCCACGGGTCAACGGGACGCACGGTGCCGGATTCCTGCTGCAGCAACAGCTGGGTGTTTCGAGCAATACGTGCCGAGAAGTCGGTTGGTAGTGCCAGCGCCTCGTCGAGTGCGTTCGTGTGCAGGGATTGGGTGTGGCCCTGGGTTGCGGCCATTGCCTCAATACACGTGCGTGGCACGTTATTGAACACGTCTTGCGCGGTGAGTGACCAACCAGAAGTCTGCGAGTGTGTACGCAGTGACTGGGACTTCGGGCTCTTGTTGTTGAACTTGGCCACCAATTCGCTCCAGAGGAGACGACCTGCACGCATCTTGGCGATCTCCATAAAGGTGTACATGGAGATACCCCAGAAGAACGACAAACGTGGTGCGAACTTATCCACGTCGAGGCCAACATCCATACCTGCGCGGATGTATTCCACACCATCGGCCAGCGTGTATGCCAGCTCCAGGTCTGCAGTGGCTCCGGCCTCTTGGATGTGGTAGCCGGAAATGGAGATGGAGTTAAACCGCGGCATCATCAACGAGGTGTACTCGAAGATATTGGAGATGATCCGCATCGAAGGCTTCGGCGGATAAATGTAGGTGTTGCGCACCATGAACTCTTTGAGGATGTCGTTCTGAATGGTGCCCGCGAGGCGGTCCGGGGTCACACCCTGTTCTTCAGCGGCAACAATGTACAGTGCCAGAATCGGTAACACCGCGCCGTTCATGGTCATGGATACCGAGACGCTACCAAGGTCAATGCCTTCAAACAGCTGGCGCATATCCAGGATGGAGTCGATGGCAACACCGGCCATACCGACGTCACCGACCACGCGCTCATTGTCCGAGTCGTAGCCCCGGTGAGTAGCCAGGTCGAACGCTACGGACAAACCCTTCTGGCCTGCGGCCAGGTTGCGTCGATAGAACGCATTCGATTCCGCAGCGGTGGAGAAACCAGCGTACTGGCGAATTGTCCACGGCTGGTTGGTGTACATGGTCGGATACGGACCACGCATAAACGGCGGCATACCGGGGAACGAATCCAGCGGATGTGGTGGGCGTTCCTCTGTTCCGGCAGCTGCGGCGTCCCGGTCAGCGCGGGTAAAGACGCGCTTGACGTCAATGCCTTCAGGAGTTGCCCAAATCTGCTCTTCAGCGGAGACGGGCTTGGCGTCGGTGGCGACGTTGCGCTCGACGTCTGCGAAATTCGGGATAGTGGTCATTGCTACGCTCCCAACTTGCTCAGCAGCTCGGACAAAGTCTTCGCGGCGTCGATCTTCATGTTTAAATAGCCATCTGGCGCGTCGGACGCACCCTCAAATGAGGAAGGTGCACCTGCGAGCAGCACAGTGTTTCCGGCTTTGCGCAAGGCAGCAAGCGCGGCTTGGCCGGACGCCGCGTATTCGGGATCAGTTCCACAAATCACGGCGATCGGGGCGGACGCCGCAGCCTCATCAAACGCTGCGGTGCCGGGTTCCAGCTGGCCAGGGTTCAGGGCTTCAATTCCACCTGATGCCAACAGGTTCGTGGCAAAACCAGTGCGGATATTGTGCTTGGCGAGGGGGCCGAGCGGGATCAACACTGCTTGGGGGCGCTTGCCATTGGCGTCCAGGAAGGCGTCAGAACGGTTCCGCAATGCCTCAAATTCAGCGGCCCAGCGGCGGATTCCGGCAGGCTCCACACGAAGTTCTGCTGGGAGGGGGCGTTCCAGCAGGTTCGGGAACTCGTTAATACCGGTGAGTTGCTTGCGGCGATGCGCAATATCGTTGCGGGTAGTCTCGAAAGATTCGTCCAGCATCGTTCGGATCATGTCCGCCTTGCTGTAACCACCGGCAGCTTCAACCTTGGTGAATACACTCCATGCTTTGTCAGCGAGTTCGTCGGTCAAGTTTTCCACGTAATAGGAACCACCAGCTGGGTCGATCACATGGCCCAGGTGAGATTCTTCCAGCAACAGGAGGTTGGTGTTCCGCGCAATACGATGAGCGAAGGTTCGGGAAGTATTTGGCAGTCCGCCCGGCACAGCGTAATCAAATGGGAGTACTTCCACTGATGTTGCTCCACCAACACCTGCGGCAAACGCAGCCACGGTGACCCGGAGCATATTGACCCACGGGTCACGCTGGCTAAACATTGCTGGCGCAGTCACCGCGTATTGCGGTGCTGCACCGGATTCGGCGGCACCGAGGACTTCAGCAATACGTGCCCACAGTTGGCGTGCCGCACGGAATTTAGCGATCTGTGCAAACTGGTCGTCGGTTGCGGCAAAGCGGAACACGATCTGGCCAAGGGCAGCTTCCGTGGAAAGTCCGGCGGCAGTCAGGGCGCGCAGGTATTCAACTCCCGCAGCAAGGGCGAAACCAATTTCTTGGGCGTCGGTTGCGCCCTGGTTCGCAAAGGACACGGCGTCAACAGTAATTGCTCGAACACCCTTCGGAGCGGATTCGGCCAATGCCACGGCCTGTTCCAGGGTGACGGTTTCGCTTCCATCAACAACGGAGGTCAATGGCGTAGCACCCAAAGTGACGGTTGGGGTGACGTCACCGACGAGCTTGTAGAGGGCCTCGGCTGCCTCGGGAAGTTTGTTACCAGCCCGCAGGTGGATCGGAGCAAGGTCCAGCAACACATCCTTCAGGACAGTCGCCAGGTCAGCGGGCTCAAACTCTGCGAAATCGAGCACAAGGTCGGTTGTGCCGTTGTACAGGGCATGCAAAATGGCTTTATTGACCTCGGCCGGGGCGCCTCGGAAGGTTTCGGTAACTCCCCAACCGTAGCGGGAGGCGTCGGTACCGCGAACGAACGGGAAGCCACCCGGCACGGCGCTCTCCCCTGTCTCATCGGCACGGGTGTACAACGGGTTGACGTCAATTCCGTCGTATGTGGTGCGGATTAGTTTTTTCCACACGTCTAGTGGGATGTCCGCAACATCCTTTTTCTCTACGCGTGCAAATACCCCTGCCACTGACTTATACCAAGCATGTTGCTTTGTTTCGAAGCCTTCAGGCAAGGGTACTGGCGCGCCGGACTGCGTTTCTGTCACAGTGCTCCCCTTCGTTAATTCGTACACAATGAATTGTCAGTCCCGTGCGCACAGAACTCACAATCTTCGTTCAGTGTAACGCGGGATACGTTGTATGCGGGCCAATAATGCCCGAAACGGGGGCGAAGATGCCCGATTAGTTCCTTTTCTTGCACAACACAGCGGGTGTGGAGAGATATCCCACAGATTCGGGCTAATCTAGGCACCATGATTCGTGACTTTTGCCGGGGTGTGTTCCGTGACGCCTGGGGAGCAATCCTTGCTTGGCCACTGTGGAAAAAGCTCACAATAGGATGTGCGTTGATTGCTGTTGCCATTGTGGTGACAACAACGGACATTAATTTGGCAATGTTGCGTTCATGGTCCGATCAGGCGGGATCCTGGTTTCCTCTGGTGTTTTTTGTGCTCTACGTTGCTATTACTCAGTTTCCGATACCTCGCACGGTGCTCACGCTCAGTTCAGGGGTATTGTTTGGGCCACTGAATGGCATTGTGTTGGCACTGGCGGCAACCACGCTTTCGGCGGCTGTTTCGCTGTTGGTTGTGCGGAAAATGCTGGGCGAATGGATGCGTCCCCGGCTTCAGCACCCAGCGGTGGCGGGTATCGACGCCCGTCTCCGGCAACGTGGCTGGTTAGCTGTGTTTTCGTTGCGGATGATCGGGCCAGTGCCGTTTTCAATATTGAATTATGTGGCGGCATTGACGTCAGTTCGGCTCGTTCCGTTTCTGATTGCTACGGCGCTTGGGTCAACTCCCGGCACGATAGTGGCGGTGGTGTTTGGCGATGCACTGACAGGGCATCTCGATCCAACAGTGCTTCTGGTGATGTTGGCTTCAGCCCTGGTAGGCGTGGCCGGGTTAACCCTTGATGCTCGCATACCTGTGCAAAATATTAACCACACAAGGTAGATTTTAAGCATCTACTCATGAGGGGTTGTTGTGTTTGCTATTCATGCTCGTTACCGCGGCCGGGAAGTTCGGCGTGCCGACTTAGTTCGCCGGTCCGCCGCTGCACTGTCTACTCTCGACGGCGTCGGCGAATTTGAGCTGTTGGGAGTGGAGGATATTTGCGCCGTGATCCACTCCGCCCAAGCCACAACCGACACCACCATGGCGCTCCTTGCGGCCGGGGATTGGGCGGTTGGCATCGGTGTCAGCAGCGACGAAACACGCGCTCGCTCCATCGCCGGTGCCGCCCTCGGAAAACACGCGCGTTCCGGCACCGTCAAAGTGCGTATCGACGCCCGCGGTGCTGAAGCTGCTGCACGCGCCACCGACGTGGCAGCAGTATTCACATTATTAGGACATGTCCTAGCAAAACGTTCCCCCGAAGGACGGGAAGCCACTTCCCTGATGCGGTCCGGACTCAACCAAAACGAAGCGGCAAAAGAACTTGGGATTTCCAAACAGGCAATGTCGCAACGGCTTCAGGCTGCCGGGTGGCAAGCCGAAACCGCAGGCTGGGAACTTGCAGTGCATATGCTAGAGCGGGCGTAATATAGAACTACCTCGAGCACTGAGGAGTTCCTATGTTATTGGCGTTTCGTCTCGCTTGGAATGACTTACTAGCCCATAAAAAACGCAGTGTCGTTGCAGTCGTAGCCTTGGCGTTGCCAGTGGCTTTATTAATGTTTATCAGCGGAATGTTCGTGGCAGTCGCTCCAGAAACCGACGATCGTTCCCCAACTACGCGCGTTACTCTCGCTTCAAGCGCCTGTTATGATCTCGCCACCGATTGCATTCCAAAATCACAGTTGGAGAAGGTCCAACAAACACCAGATCGCGGGCGGATCGCCCAAGCTCTTGGCGACGAGCAACAAGCAAGTGGTTTCTTTCCTGAATTCCAATTACGGACTGAAATCATCGGCGATACTGACGCAATCGCAACGGTGGAGGCGATCGACCCGCGAATCCATTCCAATCTAGAAAACCTCCCCGAAGCCGGGGAAATCATTCTGTCCGAAGAAACAAGTTTCGTTACCAACCGCAGTGAAGGATCCCAAGTCACGCTGCGTTTCCACGACGAAACACGCACCTTGACCGTCATCGGCGTTGCTCGGGAAACGGTCATCCATGTCGATGATTCCCCGATCGACCTGCCAAGTCCTGATGAGCTTGTGTCCAGCACACTTGCCGATGGTGTATCAGCAGAATGGGGATCAAACGACGCCATTGAGCATAGGAAAAACGACGTTGGAGTCACGTTCGATGCGAATACTTCTGCCGTCGTAGCAACCGTGTCACTGTTCGGCGACTTGGCAGATTCAGTGAACAGCATCGATGACTTTTTCTGGCTTGCAGCCATCCTCGGACTCGCATTATTGCTCATCGCATGCGTCGCTGGTCCCGTGTTTGCTGTATCGGCCCGCCGTAAACTTGCCACCCTAGGTCTGCTTTCATCGATCGGAGCGCGGCCATCAGATTTGCGCAATATTATGTTGGCGGAAGGTGTGTTGGTGGGATGCTGCGGTGTTGTAGTTGGAACATTTGGAACCATGTTCTTCAACATTGTGACCGCAAAACTACAACATCAAAGTGTCACAGTCTCGCTACCGTGGGACTCGATTATCGTAGTGGTTCTGGTAGCGATCTTGTCAGGAATTGCGGCCGCACTCGCACCAGCGTTCCAGGCAGGAGCGCTGAACCCTGTGGAAGCCCTGGCTGGCGGGACGTCGAGACGCATGCAAAGGTTGCGTCCCCACCATGGCATTGCGCCGTTTATTACGGTGATTGCCGGGTTGGGTCTTGTCAGTGGACTGGATATTGTCACGCCGATTTCGCTTCTTGTGATGGCAATTGGTGGGCTACTGAGCACACATGTCCTGGTGTTTTTCGCAGCTGCGATTGGTGGGAAGTTGCCGCTGTCGCTCCGTATGGCTACTCGCGACGCCGCACGAAACTACCATCGCACAGTGCCCGCCGTGGCAGCAGTTACTGGCACCATGATGCTGGCATTCACGTATGTAAGTGTGGCGTTGCACCATTCCGATTACCGCACCGACACACTCAATCGGGCGATCGCAATCGAAAACTCTAGCGGGTCCCGAACTGCTAAACCCTTCAACGAGGCGATCGATTCCTTAGCAGCACAGTACGAAACGAACATTCGAACCGATTCTTACGATCCCATCAATACGGACACCCTTGAAACAGTGGGGTTGTCACTTGTTCCTCCAGCGTCTGCAGAAAACCTCTCACCGGATATGCAGTTTGATACCGGGTTTGACCACTTGGCCGACATTAGTACATATTACGAACACAACGTCTATGTAGTGGATACCAATGCGCCAGTATTACTCGCCGCGATACGCCCCGAAATCAGCGACGAACAAGCACGCGAAGCTGAAGAAGCGTTGCGCGCAGGAAAAGTGGTGGTAGATAGCGGGTTAGTCCTCCACGATGGACAAGCCCGAATAGCAGTACGATCCTACGACGATTTCGTTCTTGGCAAGACAACAAAAGAACAACAATTCGATGCCGTGACGCTTGGGGGAACCCGTAACGTTCCCCCATACTTCAATGCATTTATCAGCTCGGAAACGTTGAAAACACTCGGCCTCGACAGTAGGTATTCCGGCACACGAATTGCGCGCGACCGAGATTTTAACTGGGTGGAACAACTCAAAATACAACTGTATGATGAGAATTTCTTTTCAGGGCATACTGCGCCAGTGAATGTCTACCAAATCTCGGATCAAACACAAGGACCGATAGCATTAGTCGACATGGCGGTCCCGCTCGCAATTGTGGTTATCTTCACGCTCTTTATTGTGTTTGTGGTGATCCTTCTTGCCAGCGCCGAATCACGAAAAGAATCAAAAGCAATGCGTGCCCTTGGTGCATCTGAAACACTCATACGCCTCTACGGCGGAGCCCAAGGATTTGTTGTTGGAGCACTCGGTACCGTTGCAGGCTATGCCTACGGCTTTTTCCTACTGGTCGGAATATTTATGGAGCGAGGCGACCAACTCATCGATTTACCATGGGCAACACTCACCGCATTATGTATCGCGATCCCCTTCTTGTCGTGGATTACCGGACTCATATTCGGTTCCAAAACAACGCCGGGCAGTATGGAGCGAAGTAGTGCCTGACAAAACACTGGCAATGCCCGATCGTCAACTACCTGATGGGCTTTTCCGAAACTACGGTGAGAAAGGCTTGGTGCATTGATGATCGCAAGCCTTACTGGATTAAACACTCACTGCCGGAACAATAGCTCCAAAATAATGGCTAGCCATCACGGACTGAAACACTCGCGAGCATACAGCTACTCGATTTCAAAAAAGGGATACGGAAGCGGCATTCTGAACCATCAAGCGTAAGCTTCCGGAAATCCTTTGTAGGTTCATCCCACGTACGGATATGGAGCGTGTCTTTATCGTGGATGTAAAAATAGTCATGGTGTTGGCAAAAGGCCCGATGCACATTGGAAGAATCAGTTACAACATCGCTGATATTGCCAGTGACCTTGGAAGTGCCTTCCAATAACGATTCCACCACAACATTTCCATCCTTTTCTATTTTTCCGGTCCTGCCGTTTCTCAATTTCGTTGAGAAACGAACACCAATCATGGTCGTGGACATGGGTTCCGTATGGCCCTCAACGTGGAGTTTCCAACCATTCGAAGACTTATCAATTCGGAACACCGTACCAAAATCGATGTATTCACCTTCAGCAACTTCACGCCAACGTTCGAGAAGATACTTACCGTCTTCGAGGTAATGGAGTGTTGCGCCTGCGATTTCCTCGTCAGGAAATAATTCCTCTTGTTGAAACGCGACATCGTAAACATTGCCTTGATGATCAATTCCAAAGATGGAAAATGTTTCCTTCTCAGAGTCTTGTTTACCAGGAACATCATTCAAAACTGCGAGGGTTTCATCCTCGGATAGCGCGTACGAGTGCATACGTCCAGACAAAGTCACTAAATGAGGATTTCCTCCAGGAAACACGTGGATGAAGTCATGACAAAATGGACCAGAGCGACAGGAGAGATTATCAAATATAAACAAGCCAGACGAACCTCTGGGTGAAAAATCATAACTTGTTGTATCGTTGTTACTTGCCTTAAATCGCTCCGGTTCCTCACCGAGAATACGCACCTCACCATAAAAGTTGAGTGCCGTCCAGCCATCAACGAGCACGGCTCCTGGAAAAAATCTCGTAGCACCGCGAGCTACGTCGAGTTTCTCGCCATCGACACTATATAATGAATATGATGTTTGCTCGAATATATCGTACGGCGAATTACGAACACCAAATCCAACGATAACAGAACCTGGCGCAGCCCATTCTTTCGATTCTTCTTCCGAAAACGGGTATTCCATGTAGGAAATAAACACCACAAAACACAAGCAAACGAACACAACGAATACACGTTTTAGGCATCGCAATACACCATATGTAGTTCGATATACGATTGTTTTGAAGCTATTCACGACTTCCCCAATGAACGCACGCATGTTTGTGTTTTTAATTTCGGCGATGCCTCAACACTCTCATATTCATTTCGCCTTGAATAGCACGGCAATGCGTGCAGTCCCCCCAAAGACACAAATTTACACAAACCTGTTCGCAATACTTTTAACGCTTTCAACTTTGCTAAACACATGCGCACCGGCTCGTATTAAAGCTTTCCATTCCTCCGAACTGTATTAGAACATTTACTTACCCCCTACATGAGGTCTTCTTTGGTGAGTTCGGGAACGGTCACAAAGTCTACGAGTCGTTCTACGGCGCCGATGAGGGTTGCGTCGAGGTCTCGGAAGGAATTGACTGCGTTGTAGACGCGGTTCCAGCCTTCTTTTGGATCGGACCACCCAACACGTTGGCAGATTCCGGTTTTCCAGTCTTCGCCACGCGGGATTTCGGGCCAGGCGCGCATGCCAAGGCGTTCGGGTTTTACTGCCGCCCAAATGTCTACAAAGGGATGGCCAGTCACCAACACGTGCGGGCCAACTGATTCGGTATGCCGGGTCTCTTTCGACCCGGTAACAAGATGGTCCGCCAGCACGCCCACGCGCCGACCACGCCCGGGTTGAAATTCGGCCAGGCGTTCGGGCAAGTTGTCGAGCCCCTCGAGGTATTCCACAACAACACCCTCAACCCGCAGATCGTGGCCCCATACTTTTTCAACGATTGCTGCGTCGTGAATACCTTCGACCCAGATTCTCGACGGCGCGGCCACTTTCGCTTGCACGTTCGCTACACGTTTCGAACCGGAATTAGAGCGTTGAGGTGCTTGCGGCGCAACGTATCTGGTCAGCGTTGTTGGGCGGCCGTCGATAAGAAATGCGCCAGGCCAGAGCTTGAAGAGCCGTTCGGTTCCGTAGCGGTCTTCAAGGCGAACGAAATCCCCATCGTAGGTGCGCTCGAACCCTGTGACGGCACCAACGTAACCGGTAGCTTTGACCTCAACAACGAGCCCGGGCTTGGCGGGTACCTCGGGGTATGTTGGGTGGGCGTTTCGGGAATGACCGGCAAATATGTCTCCAGCGTAGGGATCTTTCATAAGAAAACAGCCTATACTGATCTGCTATGGATTTTCGTGCACGCGTGTATTCGCCACTTCAGGACGCCGCGGTATGGCTCGGCGCTTGGCTGCTCGGCAAGGCTTCCTACGATGAACTGACTGAAGTATTTATCGAACTTTTTGGCAGTGTGCCTAGTACCGAATTTTTGCGCGACCTTCGCACGCATGCTCCGGATGAGACACCAATACTTCGGCTGGCACTTTCAGGTCCGGGCGATCCTCACGGCCTGGTTGAGGATGCCGCAATTTTGTGTGGAACTATCGTGTTATCGCCGGTACTGGATTCACAAGGAGTTACTGTTGCTTGGAATTGGCGGGAACACCACGACCCAATCCATCTTCCGTTCCACTCCCCTGGCGATGCGTCACGTATGCTCACAGAAGCAACTATCCACGCCGCTCAAATAATCGAACAAAACGGCGGAATGAAACGTAATAATCTATCTGGAATCCGAGCGAACATCGGCAAACTCAATGAGTTTTATGATGCGCCTGGCTTACCGGCAGGCACAGATCACCGAGCAATCAAGTTATTTTCTCAGGCAAATCAATTAGCTGCGATTTTGGAAACGATGCATGTTCATGTGCAGGATCATAGTTTTGACCCGCAGCTTATTGGCTTATGGAAGCACCTTCGCCGCGCCCGTATCACGGGCGTCGATTGTGCTCTTAGAGAATTCGCGCGGGAGTAGCAATTCGCGCCGGGCGGGCAGAAACACAGCAATCTGTGGCGCATGGCTCTCCATTGACGCTGCAACCACGAGACGGCTCTAAACCAAGTCGACGGGCTGGGAGTCCGTTTGTATGTTCGCGAATCAATTCAACAATCATTTGTGCGAATTCTTCGGTAGATCCGACGGTGCGTGCACGCTCGATCGGCATGTTGAGCAGTTCGGCTTCATCGGCAAGCTCGGAGTCAAGATCCCACACCACTTCAATGTGGTCGGACACAAAACCGATGGGACAGACGATTGCCGCAACTGCCCCTTTCGAGTGGATATCCACAATGTGATCCACGATATCGGGATCCAACCATGGGACCCGGGGATCACCCGATCGGGATTGCCACACCACATCAAACTCCGCGAATCCAGCTCGCTCGGCTACCAGTTTTGATGCTTCGAAAACTTGTCTGGAGTACAAGTTTTCCCTGATGCCAGATGCGCGATCCGCAGCAATTGGAATGGAGTGGGCTGTAAACACTAAGCGTTCCTTGCCCTGAACCGCGGGCGGCAATTGACGCTCAGATTCTTTCACAGCATCAACTACCGCGGAGATAAATAATGGGTGATCATAGAAATGACGCAACTTTGTAAACGTGATTTCGGGAAGACCAGCATCTTCAATTGCAGCCCGCATAGTCAAAATATCTTCGTCATATTGCCTACAACCGGAATAACCGGCCCAGGCGGACGTCGCAAATACAAGGGCATTTTGTACGCCATCTTCAGCCATTTGCAGGGCTGTATC
>JAUMZC010000071.1 GCA_030528295.1 Corynebacterium sp. | reverse complement strand
TCACCGGAGTGTATTGGCTCGCCAGATTCAAACCAACTCGGAACAACGCATGCAGCTTATTCGGTGACGATCGGTTAAGTTGGGAAAACTCCGCCATGGAGTCCACCTTGTCGCAGGCGCACCAAATAATTGACCGCTCATGAACGTGCGGTGAGATCTCACTGGAAAGCACTACGAAGGCTTCGCTCCACTTATCCAGCATGACGGATGCCAAGACAAAATCATCGGTGTTGTCGATGGGATGAAGTTCAAGAATCTCCGCCACAACAAGGTAGCGGCAATCCCTATGATTCTGATCACCAATAAACCCACTGACTAATTGGGCAGTATCAAGCGCTGGAATCTGGGTTGGATCGTTACCAACAGCACAATAGGAAACCCCCACATAAGCGTCAATATCTTCAAATAATTCCAAACCCGACGGTACAAGTATCGGGGCCCCCACTTCAATGCCTAACTCTACGAGTTGGTCATAAACCTCCGGTTGGATACATGCACTTGTAAAGTCCTCAGACACGGAGATTTCTAATCCCACCTTTTCCATACCCCAGAGAATATTACCCCCAACTCGAAATGTGAAACGCTTTAAGGCAATCTGGAACTGTAGCGAATTTTTGTTCACCCCATTTGGGGGAATTTAACCACGTTTCCCCAGGTTCAACAATAATGAAAAGCAGGACCACCTGCGGGTTTATAAGATTTTCTCAAGTTATCCATAACCCTAAATTGTCACACACTATCTATATTCTTGCACGAGTTTTCGGGATAATCCTGACAAATGTTCTAGTATTCGTTTACTTTTGCCAATAACTCACGAACAATTCCCTCCCCCGATTTCCGAATACCATCATGTTGGAATTTATTTGTGATATGCAGGCGTAAGTCTTGAAAAGTTGCAGCCGTGTCAAGTGAATAATTCATTGGCACAAAAAGATCATCGCAATATACCGCAGCCGCACAAGTGATCGAATGTTCGGAAAGGATTTCAGCGTCATACAAAGAACACCAGTCAGCTTTTTCCGCAAGAGCCTGAGCAACACCACTGAAAACCTGTAAGGAAGGGTCTTCTTCAAACTGCCACGGAAAGATATGTTCGGCGGTGAGATAGAACGGTTCATCCATATCTAATGGATCGGCCAGCTCAGCAAATCCAGGGATTTCTTCACGCATCCGATGCGCTGACCATTGCGTCGAGCCAGCCACTGTTCCACCGTAAATAGATTCGTGCATAACGGCATAGAGCGGATTCCCCGCAAACGACACACGCTGCCCTACCTGCGCAAGGAAGTTTTCCCTAAGCCGCTCCTCACCACGGATTCGAACAAATGGATCTTCGAGTAGGTAGCCGAGTTCATCAAACCCGTCACCACGGCCTAGTTCAATACCGATCGTGCGGAACCTACGTGCGGATAACCGTTCACCGGTAGGCAGGCGTTCGTCACTGTTTTCGCGGTGATAGCAGAGTTTGCGGATTCGTTCTTCTGCCCACGAAAATTGCGCATAAAACTGCGCATTTCGACGCCGCGTCAACGCATAGGTTGCGCGGTATACATCGTCTATATGGCAATTCGTTGCAGGCAATCCACCAGTAAAGAATGCATGCTTGATGGACTCTGGGTATTTCGAAAGATACGTGGTAGCACAGAAACCTCCGAAACTTTGCCCAAGCAGACTCCAGCGATCCACGCCCAGAGCACGTCGAAAATCTTCGCAATCTTCCACAATGTTGTCCGCCCGCAGCAACGTAAAATATTCAGGGCGAGTCTCCGGGGCGTCGACAATCTCGGATGCGGAACGCCCGGTGCCACGTTGATCCAACAGCAGCACCCGATGTGTTTCCAACAGCGCGCCGATCCATCCCGTTGCGCCGAAGAAACGTGGTGCGGGGAACCCAGGGCCGCCTTGGAGGTAGACCACGATTGGCCAGGTTTCGCCGCCGTCGGGGATGATTTCGCGGGCGAATATTGTGCAGGTACCAAGTTCGGGGCGGGCGCGATCCCATAGAACGTCCAGCTTGTGGGAACATATGGTGTGTGCGAACCGCCGATTTGTGCTGGTCTCAAGCCTCATGGCGTTGATCGTACCGATATTCCCCTTCAATCATGGAGTACGTATGTCCGAAACTACTACGGCAGTTCGATTGCATGGAATCGACCTCGCCCGAGCGCTCGCCATTATCGGCATGGTGTATGCGCATCTAGGGCCCGTAGAAATGAACACGCTCTGGCTACAAATCGGCGATGCTCTCACCACCGGTTTCGCCTCCGCAACCTTTGCGGTCCTTGCTGGCGTTTCTCTGTCCATCATGTCCAGAAATCCCTCACCCGAAACCACGCATCGTCTCCTTGCCCGCGGTGTGATCCTCATGGCTGCGGGCACATTATTAGAGCTCATTCAAAGTTCCATTTATATTGTCTTGGTTGCAATCGGAATTATTTTCGTAGTGCTTCATCCCGTAACACACTGGCGAACTCGTTGGATAGTGCTGCTTTTCACCCTGCTGGTTCCGCTCAGCGCCGGGTTGCAGGTCTTCTCCGCATGGATGGGAACCTCCGCCACTGTGCTCTCCAGCCCATATCCTGCAGTAACCTGGCTCACCTACGGGACGCTAGGAATTTTGATTCATCGAACTCTTGTTAAGTCGTTGCTGTTGCAAATTACCTTTTGCATCTTAGGGATTGTTGTTGCGGCGGCCGGGCTGCTCCTCCGCGCACTCCTCGATGATCCGCAGAAAATGCCGCAATTGCTCTGGATTTTCATCAGCCCCGAACCGCACGACGGTGGCATTATCGACGTCCTGGCATCGTGCGGCGCCGCACTCACCACCATTACGTTATGCCTAGTCATAGCACGATGCTTCAGTAAGCCCTTGTATCCCTTGCGTGCCCTTGGTGCCATGTCGTTGACGTTTTATGTGTGTCACATTATTACCGCAGGCCCAATCCTTGATGCGCAACATCAAAGCGAGACAACCGGGGTGAATCCGCTGCAACAACCAACCGTATCCACAGTCGCTGCAGTGAGCGATCCGATGGAAACGCACTGGTCGGAATATCAGGATCTTGTTCGCTCACATAACACTTACACCGAGTTCAGCGCGGAGGAAGCCCAGTTCTTCGAACGGATTTATTCCCATCACCAAGATAATCTTAAAGATACATATGCAGAGTCCCCGAATCACATGCCAGTATTTTGGACAACATTAATCGTAGGTTTATTGTTTGCACCAATTTGGCGATTATTTTTCCGGCGGGGACCATTCGAATGGGCAATGCATTCCTTAATAGAACGCTCGGTTAGCTCACCTGTATCAAAAGAACTCGCTGATAAAGCCCCAAAAACCAGCATAGCTGCGGGAATTGACCTACAAAATGGAAATCAATCAAAAGGTGGTTCTCATGGACGCAACACAAGTCCAGAAGGTAGGCTCTCCTAGGACACAAAATGAATCACCCTATTTGATAGTTGTTGAAAGGCCCTGAAGTTCCATGAACTCCCCACTCCGCGCTTTCGGCGCTGCGATCCTCGCTGCTGCTGTTGTTCTTGCTGCCTGCAGCCCACCAAACCAGCAAGACACCACGTTGCCTAAGACAGACACAGCATCTGACGTTGCAGCACCTACAAAGACGAAGTCATCCTCCATGGAATCGACATCGGAAAGCACGTCGGAAAGCCCTACTACCGCCATGGATTCAGAGGCCGGGCTCGCGGAAGTGAAAGTGAATCACACTTCCGGCATTAAAGAGGGCGATGAAATTAAAGTTGAAGTCTCTGGACTCGACCCAACCAAGGGCTACTACGCAGCTATTTGTGCTGCCGAAGCGGCACCAGGCAACCCGGTACCAGTCTGTACCGGCAAAACTGGCGATACTGAAGCCCAGGCATGGATTAAAGCCCAAGGCGGTACCGTACCGCTCGCCGAGGATGGCACAGCCACCGCAACACTCATTGCTTCCCCTGCAGGAGATGGCATCGACTGTGCAACTGACTCATGCGTTGTGAAGATTTTCGGCGACCACGCACAAGGCTTCACTGACATCATGAGCGTTCCAGTCACCTTTGCCAAGTAATCGCAATTTCGGCAAAAGCCCCAGGGCACGTCGCACACTTACCGCCGTGCCCCCAAGACATGGGCATCGGGGATGCACCACTTCTACGTCGGTGCCACGTACACTTTTGCCATGCTCTCTCACCCGTCGCCGGCGACAACTCCGGTATTACAGCACAAGTTTGCCGCGACATTCCCCGAGCTTGCCGCACCTTATGTCCCGGAAACAGCCCCAGAACCAGAACTTATCGCACTCAACGAACCGCTTGCATTGGAACTAGGGTTCAATCCTTCGTGGTTACGTTCGGAAGAGGGCATGCTTTTTTTACTCGGCCAGGGGGCTCACGGCGCGGTCGCACAAGCCTACGCGGGGCACCAATTTGGTTACCTCTCACCAGTGCTTGGTGACGGCCGCGCATGCCTCCTGGGCGAGGTCATCGACGCGAATGGCACACAACAAGACCTACATTTAAAGGGATCGGGGAGGACAAAATTCGCACGAAACGGTGATGGTCGCGCAGCGTTAGGTCCAATGCTTCGCGAGTACCTGATCAGCAATTTTCTTCATACGGTAGGCATTCCAAGCACCCGCTCCCTTGCGGTGCTGACCACCGGCCACAGAGTGCAACGAGAACGAGTACTCCCGGGGGCTGTACTTGTTCGGGTCGCTTCCAGCCACCTTCGGGTAGGTACCTTTCAATTCGCCGCACTCCACTATCCACAGACCAATCTCCTGGAGCGGCTCCTCAACTACTCCATTGCGCTGCATTACCCAGAATCAGCATCTGATGGACTGTCGTTTCTTGAGGCCGTAATGGACGCGCAAGTCCGTACGGTGGCGGGCTGGATGGGGTTAGGGTTTGTACACGGCGTCGTAAATACTGACAACACCACAATCTCTGGTCAGACCATCGATTTCGGGCCATGCGCATTCCTAGAACAACACGATCCGCACGCGTGTTTTAGCAGTATAGATACACAGCATCGCTACAAGTATGGCACTCAGCCTGGGATTATGGGATGGAATCTTCAGCGCCTAGCAGAAGCACTGTTGCCGGTGATTGGGGATTCGAAACAAATGATCGACAAGATATACCAATTGTTTGACGCCTACCCCCACAAATACACCGCCGCATATCGTGCAGTAATCGAAGAAAAACTCGAAGGTGCGGTGCCGCGAAACTTCCATATCTCCGGTGATCACACAGCATATTTCCAAGAGATTTCACCCCATAACAACCCCGTCATCATACCCCGAAATCACCTTGTAGAAGCCGCTCTGCAACAAGCAAACGACGGTAACATCGAGCCGTTTTGCGCTCTCAACGCAGCGCTGACTACCCCCTATGATTTCCCCCTCCAACACCCCGAATTTATCCACTCTGCACCCGAAGGTTTTATGAGTACATTCCGCACCTTCTGCGGCACCTAGATAGTGGACAACCAGCCCATGTAATACTCAGTAACCAGCTAGTTTCGGCCGAGGAGCCCGCTGTGAGACGCATAAGGTAAGCAATACGAAACCCCAAGGTTTCTATCCCACAATCGCAACACTTCTCAGTGCAATATTGGCTGGCTACGGCGACATTTCCAGCACAACTTCACCAAACGCGGCGTCGAAACGCGGAGGGCCATGCTGCAATCCTGCGGAATGAGTCACCACAACCGCTGTATCCAGACACGGCAACGCGCTGCGCAATGCGGTCATATTTTCTAACTCAACTACCGGCTCCCCTTGCTCCACGTAGTTTCCTTGAATCTTCAACGGGCGGAAACCATTTCCCTTTAACCCAACGGTATCCACACCAATGTGCACCAACACATCGACCCCTTCGGGCGTGCGGACGGAAAACGCGTGTGCGGTTGGGAACATTTGGAAAATCTGCCCCTTCACCGGCGAAACAACAACGTCATCATCAGTGTGCACGGCGTACCCAAAACCTAAAACACCCTGGGAAAACACTGGATCTGGAAACTCTTCGAGAGGGAACAACACGCCCCGCACAGGCGCAACTAAACCTATTTTCGAATCAGCAACGGGATGACGCGCGCTGCCAAATCCGAACAAATTAATCATCCAGTCCAAAATAGATCAACCATCACGTCGTTGGTCGAGCACTGCATTCACACCGCACAAAGCTGACATACCTCCTGTTACGATTCACCTCTCTACAACACCAATGCGCTTAATAGTGCACGATCTAGCGTAGGAGAATCCTTGACAGAAGATCATAGTCACGCAATACACGTATCGGCATCACCGATATTATCCGCATCCCCCAAGCCAGCAATAATGCGTTTGTACCCGCGCGGGCAAGCCACCAGTATTGGACCGGATTCTGGCCCGAAATTTCTTAATCTACCAGCGTAAATACTGATCCTCGCCGAATCGCTAAGCAACCAATAACCACGAACCTCGCAAGCGACGATTGCATCGAATTCCTTTTCTGAGTTGCTCACAAAGTAACTCCACGCCCATCATGAGCGCACATCCGACACCGCCTTGCGATGCCTCATAAAAATACCAGCCAGTTTTCCGCTAAAAACCTCATTCCGGCACGAATGCCATATTGAACTTCCGTCAATGAAGTTCACCATGGTGCAGCGGGTTCGCTCGCCGCCTGCTCCCGCTACCCCATCCTGCCTGATCAAACTGCTTTTCTAATGAGGCGAAGGTTGCTGTGAACTGCTGAAACCTACTTTGGTATTCTCCTTGCAGATAATACTTCCGTCGACTTTGCCTGAAGTGGATTTATTGGTGAATATTCCCCCTCTTCGCCGCCTGTATAACCGCGCGGTGACGCGTTTTTCGCATACACCTCGCGGGCCCGCGAAGATCGAAACGTGCATTTCTTGGCTCCACCAACGCGGCATTCGTTCACTCCCCTTTCCGGCAGTGTTCCGCAGTGATGCCGTGTATCTTGAGCCCAAGTATCAAGATTATGATGCCCCAACATTAATCCATCGGAGTGCGCAAACAGTTTCGAATTCCCCCGGCGTGGAGCGGTGGGTCATTGCCTCACCAGCGATGCGGAGGGAAGTCCACGTGCAAGTGCTGCGCCTTGGCGACCCCGCCGTCCCCGCGCCGCTATTATTGCTGCTTGACGGCTCTTCCGCGCCATCGAGTAATGGGTGGCTTCTCCACGGAAACATTGCTGAGACATTGGCAATGGAAAACGTCATTATTGTGCTTCCAACCGAAGCAAGCGGCTCGCACTATGCAAACTGGAAATCGATAGATCCAACATTGGGCTACATGCAATGGGAAACATTCCTGTCCACCGAACTGCTGAGCGTTCTTGAGGACCCTGCCCATGGCCTATCATGTAGCGGACAGCGCATCATCGGTGGGCTTTCTATGGGTGCGGGTTCTGCGGTTCGCATAGCCAACAGCAACCCTGGCGTTTTCGCTGGTGTGATCGGTATTTCCGGTTGTTACTCCACCACTGACCCGCTTGGCTGGGAATACCACCATGCAATCACACGTTCGGTTGGTGGCCATACTCGCAATTTGTGGGATGCGCAGCGTCGCGCACAAGCTGACGTTTGTCTCAACCCGACGGGCCTACGCGATTCTGCAGTGTATTTGTTTACCGCCGATGGTGTGATCACCCCACGAGACTTAGATTTCCACGTCGAACGACCATTTCAAGAGCTGATTGGATCGGTACTCTTAGAGTTCGCTTCATGGAACTGCACTCAGCGTCTCGACGCCGCTCTGCGCGCAGCGGGTATACAGCACATCAACGTGGTCTACCAGCACGGTGGCGTGCACGATTGGATCTATTGCTCAGAGCAACTCCGTGCTGCTTGGGACTGGTTACACCTTCAACCCCAATTCCAATCGCCCACCGAACACCGCTAGACTTGGCGCAGTAAATCGGCGTAATCGTCTTGGTTTCGGTTTCGTAGCCTGCGCACAGCTTGCCGACGAGGGGCGTCGGCATCCAAACCAAGAGCCAGATTGATACTGGTAAGTGTTTGCTGCTTACCGGAGAAATCAATACCGAGTGCATTCGCCAGTGCCGCCAAACCCACAAGGTTTTCATCTTCTCGGGAGGCAGGCCGCACTTCAAAAAATTCGCCGTACACAAACCACACCCGATCCCCAATTTCGCAATCAAGTTCGCGTAAGTACCGGCGCGGCGAACTCAATACACAACCAGTATTGCCACGACGAAGTGTATGCGGTCCGAAACGGCTTGGAATTTCTACGCTTTCTTGTGGTTTCAAGTTGTAGAGTTCAGCGACAGCAAGCGGAACGGCAAAATCGAGTTCCTTCTTGTGTTCGTATGAGACGGTGGCCAACTGCATCCACACACCATCGCGGAAATACATGTCTTTCGTATTTTCTGGCGATTGCTCCTCTTGCAACGCAACGACCACGTCACGCTCCAGCAAGTGACGTGGATGAGACTCTCCCCACTCCGAAAGCACCCACGTGTCATCGCCCTGATGGGCAAACAAATCGCTTCGCTCCAACGCATGATCGATAGCTTCATGGGTGTGCTCTGGGATAGCTGCATGTAGTTCGTCCGTGGTCATCGGTGCGCCCCCCAACACAAGCTCCGCCGCCACTTGGCCAAGAATCGAACTCCCTGGCGGAAGCAGGTAGGGCCCGCGGCGAAGATATCCAAGATGCTCCGTGAAATAGCTGGCAATTCGCTCTTGAGTTCCCGTCGGGAATTTCCCTAGCACCGTAGACAGTAATTCTTCTTCCGCCAATAAGCCATACTGGTCAACGAGCGTTTGTGCGCAGCTTTCAGCGACTTCTGCAAATTCAGATCCAACCAGCCAGTCTCCCAAAATTTCCCATTGGAAGTGCGTTCCCGAGCAACATTCAATTCCAGTTTCGGAATACAACCAGGTGAGGATTTCCAATAGATTATGGGGAATCTCTGAAACCACGCGATCGCTCAACCCAGGAATGTCTTCCAGAATTTCCTCAACGCTGGCGCACGGCATAAACCTTGAGACGCAAGCATGTGCGACGATTTCACAGGCAACCCCAGATTGATCGCCTAAGGGTTGGAGATCCAGTACCGCCGTCGTCTGCCCGTTGAAGATGGCACTCCGGCGCTCGTCATCGTTATCGAGCACATCACGTAGTTCCGCAATTGCAGCATCAATCACCACACGACCAGGGTGCTTTTCGTCCAAGATTTTTTCGCCGAGCCCCTTCGGCAATCGCGCATGCGTTTCAGACCAACGCCCCTGCAGGTCAAGCCACCCGGCGAGGAAATCGACATCCACGAGACGATCCTCAGCTTGGATAGTTGGATCATCATCGCCCGCATCTTCTCCAACGACGTCCACGTCGACAACATCCACGCCGACAATATGTGCGATATCAATAGCGTGCAATACCGTGGCATAGACAAAATATTCGATATCTACAGTGCCAATACTGCGGAGCGCCGACAACTCGTCTACACTCGCGTCAAGCGGCTGCGGGAACTCCGCGCACCAAGCCTCGACAGAAGAATGATCTCGCTGCAGCCCCTCCGGAAGCATGTCTGCGGCGAGTACCGGTGAAAGTTCCCGCAACGGTTTCGCGGCATACTCGGCCAGCCACAACGACGCAACCGTCGCCGCATCGGCTTCACCTTCCGGAATCCAGGGAAAAATTTCATGCGTATCGACGACCGCGTCCGCTGCGGTAACTGCAGGGCTATTGCGGTCTTTCGGCCGCACCTGTTGCAGCATGGAAGCAAACGTGGCTTCATTAACGATTGGGACATCAACGCCGTACTCTTGCCGAATCCGCTCAACCTGAGACCCTGCATCACGCACCACCATCAGGACGCTATGTTCGGTGGGTGGTCCAAGTTTGAGGCCTACTTGCTCTGCACTGATGCGCCATTCCTCGCGGGAGAGTTCGAGTGCGCCAAGCACCCCAATATGATCACCAACATGAAGTGTGACCTCGGGTGAAGCAATAGTTGGAGCATCGAGTAATGCCCTCACATGAGAAGTATCCAACCCCAATTCAGCGGCGGTTTCCCGGACCCATTGCACTTCCTGGCGGGTCATTGCACCACTTGATCGCGCCTGGATAATAAGCCTTCGAATGAAGTGCTCGTGAAGCGTACGAATATCGGGCCAGTGCAAACCTTGCTGCGACGCGTGTTGCAAAAGCTCCGCCTGGGCCCGCCCGGTCATTGATCCGCCAGCCAAGACAGAAACTAATGACCGAAAATACTGACGGCTCGCGCGGCTTAAACGAACGTCATGCAATTGCTTGAAATTCTGGATCCACTTACCACGTGCACCCGAATTCCGTTCCGGCAATTCACGAGGCACCGGCTTCACGGAAGCCTCATCGAGGTGTTTAAATTCCTTTCGCGCAAGCCGCAGCGGCTTATATTCGTGGAGCACCCCCTCCACCTCAGGGAAAACACGTTGAAAGGCCATCGTTAATGCAATGGCGTTTCCTAATGCAGACGTCGGCGCCGACTGGTAAACCCCCGCAGCTTCTAAGTATTCAGTCATGGTGGGACGTCGTGAAGCATGCAAAGCCGCTGGCAGACGCTGAATACTTGCACCCCACCGCTTCGCCGGAATCCTCACATCTAAATGCGCAAACTCGTTCTGGATGCACTTTTTCACAAAATCGTAGTTATAAGCGATAACTACTCGGCTCTGCAGAACGTCGGCGAAATCCTTCGCCACATAATCAAAATACGGTGCATCAATGAAATCAACTCCCGTAAGCCCGAACTCTTCCGCATCATCAACTTCGCAGTCTGGGTCCACGAGCGTTTCCCAAATACCCTCGACCGCACCACGGGAATCAAGCTGCACTGCACCTATCTCAATTATGCGCTCTTCCGCTTCTGTGGCTGCCGTTAGAATATCCAGAACAACGTATTTTGGTGCATTCATACCCACCACTCTAGAGGGCACAATTCAAGGTGTTGAGATGGACACAACGCAGCACATCTTCTGCCGGCCGCGAACAGGCACAATAAGACCCTCAAACCCCAAGTTCAGGGCGAGTGAACATGCGAAATTTTGGGCATCGGCGAGCAGTAAACATTATTTCACCCAGCGCAAAATATATCGGTAATACAGCCCATGACGCAGCCTGGCTCCCGGTAACTCTTGGCGGACAATACTCCGAATCTCCGCCAAGTTCATGTCTGGCTGCATCACTGGCACACCAATGTCTTCAGCCTTATTGCCAAAGAATCCAGCAAGCCGAACGAACGGGAGTTTTAGCGCACTGATACCCCAATCGACCAGCGTTTTATTTGCGCTCAATCCAACTACCAATAGTTCGCCCCCGGGACGCAGCAGCCGCTTGGACTCGCGCAAGGCAATAGCAAAATCCATGTGATGGATCGACGCAACGAATACGATTACATCGAAACTCTCGGCGGATGCAATGGTCGCATAATCTATAAAATCACCGCGGACCAAATGTGTGTTTGGCATTTGCGCGAGGCGTTGGGAAGCGCGTTGAAACGCTTCCTCGTCAGGTTCAATGCCCACAACAGACCCGCAACATGATGCGAGGCGCTCCACCAACAGCCCATCGCCGCACCCCACATCAAGCGCTTTTCCCCGAGCATGCCGAAGTATCCACGAATGATACGCCGTGTTGTGATTCCAATATTGTGGTGAATCATCCATATTTTTGATGATAAAAGAAAAAGCGAGTGTTCGCCCCAACTCGCTTTTTCCGTATCGACGCCGCGGTTACAGCTCGTACCCCGCAGGGTACTGCGGTTTCCGCGGATCATGCATGGCCATGGCCAACTTTTGTTCTTTTTCAAACCAACCGCGAGGCGTATTTGGATGACGGCTCAAATACGCCGAGCCCTGACGGCGAATATCGCGGAGTTGCTGATATCCGGTTGGGCCTTCACATTCTTCAGGTGGGCACGCATTCTTTGCCTTCAATACTTTCACAGAATGCGGGCCGAAATCAGTGCCAGTATTAATCACTTCCATTTCCCAACAGGTGGAAGAACCATACCCGATATGCACTCGGAATTTCGGCGCAAACACTTGAGACAATTGCACATCATGGGCCGAGACATATTGGGAATCGCGAACGTCGTTATCACTTAACGCAATTGTGTACTTCCGCTTTTCGTGGACATAACTCAGCCGCCACGTTTGATCCGCCGTCCAGCCAAAGAGTTTCAACAAATCAGGCATCGCTTCCGCAACAGTCACGTGGGACGGAATACGAATGACACGACTCACTGTGGGCTTTACTTCCTGCAACGCCATACGCAAATGCAGGTGTTCAACTCGATCGCCCGTAGGTGCTGACGTTGCCTCACCAGGGAATCGAATATTTGCAACAGAGGTTGCCGCTTTGCGCTGCGTTGCAGTAGTGCTCGGGCGCTCATTCACCTCCGAAAAATCAGGGAAATCACTCACCCGATCCTCGGCAAAGTCACCGAAGCTGCCATGCAGTGGCTCCCGCGAGGCGATCGGGTAATCGTCTACCTTGAGGGTGTCGCTGTTACGCTCAATCGCAGCTTCCGTCAGCGGACCCCAAAACGCAACCGGCTGAATATTGCGATCTGCGGCCTTATCAAGCAGATCTACGGCGTATTGCGTCAGCACGATTCCTGCTGGAGTATGGATCAACAAATCCTTGTCCAACATGGTGTCAATACACGTCTGCAAATCTGGGAAATGCTGGATACGAGGCATTTTCCCAACTTCGATATCATCTTTGAACAGACGAGCGGTTTGCGCATCAAATTCCAACAAAGATTTCAATGCGGTTGGGGTAAGCAGACCATCCGCCCCAACTTTCAGGAACTTGGCATGGCGCCGTAGATACTCAGCAATCATATTGGCGCAGTGATTGATTTTTTCTTCGACAACCTTTTCGGATACATGGACCCATGAGGCTGGTTTTTCAGCGATGTGAAGCGCTTGCACTCGACGCATGTGCTCATTGCAGAATGGCAAGAAAAACGGTTTCCAAGTGATTGCATCTGCAAAACTTGCGAGTGGGCGGCTGAGTGAAGGATCCGTAGGCAGACCATCGGCGGCGCGGTTCGCGGCGTCGATAAGCGAAGACGGAAGCGAAGGAATAACCTTGCCGGACGCGGACGCAACCATCGGGATATTGAACGATGATGGGGGCTCACCATCCGACAACTGCATGGCAAACCGCCACTCCGTGGGGCCGAACAGTACAAGCACCAGCTTCTTGTACTTCATTAAATCTTCGAACGCCCAGCCCGTGATATCGATATCGAGAATTCCGTCGAAATGGTATTCCGAGAAGCCCATCCAATGTGGCGAACCATCAACCTCTCCAGAAAGCGTGATAGCAGCATCTGGAGTGCCGTACAAACCAGCAACAATCAGGTCGAGCACTTGTTCGATAGGCTGGGAGCCATCTACGAACATTATGGCTTTTGGCGGGTTATAGATATTTTTGGCAGTTAGCTTCACTTTAATGGGGCGCATACAATCAGACTCTAAAACGAAACCTCGCCATAACGTGAGCACTCCAAAGCGAACACCCCCGCCGTTTATGCAGGTTGTGCACCACTTAACCTTTCAAGCTGGAGGTTTGGTGCCGGAATCTAGACGTATTGTGAACAATCGGCAAAATGTTCTCCCCCCGTCGTTTCGCACCAGTGCTATAGTCGCCGCCCCCACTCGGATGACGCAACCTTTTCACCCTATGTTCGAACAGAAAATTTGTTCGAAGTTTGGAATTCGAACAAGGAATTCCACAATGTTTCGTATGTTTGATTGACGCTGCAGCGGGCGCCGCCGTTCACAGCCGCGTAATTTCCGCGTTACTTCAAACCAAAATCCTGCAACAAACCTTCAATCAATGCCTTCACCGTGTACTCCAGCGGATCCCCCAACGTGGCACCAACAATAACCCCTGCTCCCAGTGCTGGAAACTCACTTTGATCCAATAATGGAACATCGTTTGGCCGGACTTTCAGATTACGGTCCTCAAGCACACTTAATGTCACCACATAACGGGATACCGCCGAAATGACCACGCTCGCGATCCCAAGATCCCATCCGTACGCTTTTGCGCATGCCTGATGGTGTGCATCCATCATAGAAAGTATGTGCCGCGACGTTGGAGCGATTTGCAGCAAATACTCTGCGATCCCGGGATACTCGCGTAAAAATGACCGCAAGTATCGAGCATGCTCTAGCAACCCCTCCTTCGGATCCGAACTTTGCGGCTCTGCAAACTCGGCCCGTTCGCAAATCCCTTCGGCGACCATGCGGCGGAGTCCTTCGAGGTTTTTTACATGCCGATAGATAGACATTTCACTCACACCAAGCTCCTGCGCAACCGCACGAACATGCAATCGTGGCATGGTGACCGCAATGCCAGCCGAAATAATTCGGTCCCTGGTAATCGAAGGCCGACGCCCCATCTTCGCCATACGCCCTCCTTAATCAGCCTTGACTTCACCTTACCCCGAACAGCACCAAAGACACCCTAAACACACGACATATCTTGCATGCGTTTTCGAAGTAGTAGACACGTTGCCCAGCTCTAATATAACCTAAATAAGGTTACACTGACTAACAAAACTCGGAGCGAGGTTTTATGTCTAACCCTTTAGGTCTTACCGCAGCAGAACTCGCAGGTCTTTTAGCACTCATCGAAGAGCCACACGACCATGATGATCACGACCAAGACCACGAT
>JAUMZC010000070.1 GCA_030528295.1 Corynebacterium sp. | reverse complement strand
GTGTGGAAATCGGACGTCGATTAGCAAAAGAGTGCCCTGCGGACGGTGATTTGGTGATTCCCGTTCCGGATTCCGGGACTCCTGCTGCAGTTGGATACGCGCAAGGATCCGGAATTCCATTCGGGCAGGGGCTCGTCAAGAATGCGTATGTTGGTCGAACGTTTATTCAACCGTCACAGACAATTCGGCAGCTGGGAATTCGCCTGAAACTCAATCCGCTGCGGGAAGTTATCGCAGGTAAACGGCTTGTTGTCGTTGACGATTCCATTGTGCGTGGAAATACCCAACGTGCCCTCATCCGAATGCTGCGGGAAGCCGGTGCCGCCGAGGTACATGTTCGAATCGCATCGCCACCAGTAAAGTGGCCTTGCTTCTACGGAATTGACTTCGCAAGCCCGGGTGAGCTGTTGGCAAACTGCGTTGAAGGCGACGACGAAGCGGCGATTGTACGCGCCGTCGGCACGGCCATTGGAGCTGACTCGTTGGGGTTTGTTTCGGTGGGCAATATGGTGGATGCGACGCGCCAACAACGTGCCGATCTGTGTTGCGCATGTTTTGACGGTAACTATCCACTTGGCCTGCCCGAAGGCAATCATAATGCGGAGCTTGTTCGCACTATGCAAGCTACGATGTAGCTGCGTTCCCAGTAACCCGAAATTAGAGGATTCACATGAGTGACAACGCTGTACCAGGCGCTTCTTATGCCGCAGCCGGTGTAGATATCGAAGCAGGCGACCGCGCCGTTCAGCTTTTTGCCCCACACGCCAAACGAGCAACCCGGCCAGAAGTGCGAGGAGGTCTCGGCGGCTTCGCAGGTCTGTTCGCACTTGGTAAATACCGTGAGCCGTTGCTGGCTGCTGGATCCGACGGCGTTGGTACGAAACTTGCCGTAGCTCAGGCAATGGACAAACATGACACTATCGGGATTGATCTCGTAGCTATGTGCGTCGATGATCTCGTCGTATGTGGGGCCGAACCGCTCTTCCTGCAGGACTACATCGCAGTAGGCAAAGTGGTGCCCGAACATGTTGCCGAAATCGTCGCGGGCATCGCGGAAGGTTGCGTGCAAGCGGGTTGTGCGCTTCTTGGTGGTGAAACGGCCGAACACCCGGGCGTGATGGAGCCGGATCATTACGACGTATCAGCGACAGCGGTGGGCGTCGTTGAAGCAGACAGCGTGTTGGGGCCGGAGCGCGTCCGTGCGGGCGACGTCGTTATTGGTATGAAATCATCTGGTTTGCATTCCAATGGGTACTCACTTGCGCGCCACGTGCTCCTGGAAAAAGCCGGACTACCGCTGGATGGTTACATGGAAGAACTTGGCCGAACACTCGGTGAAGAACTCCTCGAACCAACCCGCATTTACGCCCTCGATTGTTTAGCACTAGCGTCCGAATGTGACGTACATACGTTCTGCCACGTGACAGGGGGTGGGCTCGCTGGAAACCTGGTTCGAGTCATTCCTGAAGGACTCGTAGCCGAACTATCGCGGGCAACCTGGACGCCAGGGCAGATCTTCCGCACTATCGCGGCATTGGGGAAAGTTCCGCAAGCCGAAATGGAAAAAACCTTCAACATGAGTGTGGGAATGGTTGCGGTTGTGGCTCCGCAAGATCGTGATCGGGCGCTGGCAATGCTGACCGCACGCCACATCGAAGCATGGGAACTCGGAACCATCCGGAAAGCTGCTGACGACGACACTGAACGGGTCATCCTGCACGGCGAACATCCCGGTTACTAACTGGACACTAGGTAGAGCGCAACTGGTCTGGTTGCGCACTTGCCACAGATCTCACAACCGCCTCGGAAAATCTCTGCCAGGTTGAAAAAGGCAGATTTGACGGGGCGGTTTCGACGTCCTGGGGAAACAGGTTCGCTGGCAGCCCAACATGTCAAATCTGCCTCAGGCAGATTTGTGCAGTGGTCGGTGTCCCAAAATCAGGCAGATTTGACGGAGGGAGAGGGGCCGGGAGCCCAGCCAGACCAACCAGCCCTAGCCCAGCCGCGCGCATGCCGAAACGCGAGGTAGGCCGGCGCCTACCTCGCGGTGAGCTTTGAGGGCGTTATCGCCGCCAGGTCTGCTCGTCTTCGGCGTCTGTGTCGTCCCAGTCCGCCCATTCGGCGTACTGGTCGTCCTCCTCTCGTGAAGTCTCTTTCCCGGACTTCCCAGCGAGTTCTCGCTGTAGTGAAGCGAGGTCCATTTCTGGAGAGTTGTACTTCAGTTGACGAGCAACCTTGGCTTGTTTTGCCTTGGCACGGCCGCGACCCATGGCCTGACCCCCTTGGTGTGAGCGAGGAGTGCGCGGGGAATTCGGCACTCCCTTGAGCGTTTCTAATTAAATGTATTCCTGGTAGACACAATAGCGGTTGTGAGCGAAAAAGTCCGCACCGGGCCTGTGACCTGCGGGTTTTCGGGGCTTATTCGCCGCGTAGGCGGTTTTGTGCGACGCGTCCGGGTCGTTCGCCGTCGTCGTTGGGAAGGGTTTCTGGGTCTATTTTCAGGGCGACGTCTCCGACGGCCAGTTCGGGTACTTCGAGGGCGTTGCGTTTGATGAGTGCCAGGGCGATTGGCCCGTAGTCGCAGTCGTGTACGACGGTCCCTAGTCGTCCTACGGTGCGTCCGCGCGCAGTGATTGCCGCGCCTGGTTCGGGCAGCTCGGGGGCCGAGCCGTCGATATGCACCATGACGAGGACGCGCGGTGAGCGGCCGAGGTTGTGCACGCGTGCGACGGTTTCTTGCCCGCGGTAGCAGCCTTTGTCGAGGTGCACGGCGGCGTCGATCCAGGCGGGTATTTCGTGTGGGATCGTTTTTGCGTCGAGGTCGGCGGTGACTTCCGGCTCCACGGCTTTCACACGTTCCGCGGTAAAGGCCATCAGCCCGGCCAACGGCAGCCCAAGCTTTTCGACGGCCGCGCCCATCCGCTCTCTAGGCACTAAGACGTCCCACCGCTCGGGGCCTCGCCATTGGACGCGTCGTTTGAGCCCGGTGGCGGGTTCGGCTCCGATCGCCGTAAAAAGGGCCAAATCTGCCTCTTTGATGTCCACATCGGACCAGAACACCATTCTCAAGAGATAGGGCTTGAGAGTGGCGATTTCGGGCGCCGGACCCTCTAGATAAAACGTGTCATTGTGAAACCAAATGCCCACATGGTGGAGGATCCGCCCTTGCGCGTCGAGGTTGAGCGCGGCGGTGGAGGTCGGGGCGTCGAGAAGCTGTTGGGAGAGGAGGTTGTTGAGGAATGTGGGGGCGTCCGGGCCGGAGACGCGCAGCACTCGATGGTGTGAGCGATCGACCACAAACGGGCCACGCTGCTCGCCTAGCGGATTGCCATAATGCCAAGCCACGCCGACGTTTGGTGACGCCGGTGCTGCGCCGGGGCGAGCCATGAACGGGGAGGTGTATGTGCAAACTTCAGCCACAAGGCTCATCGTAACCCTTAGAGTGGAGATATGAAGCCCACAATCGTCGTGTTGGAACCGCATGGAGGTTCGACCCGGCACCATAATCCCGAATTGCCCTTGATTTACTGCGACGATGCTGCCGTGACCCGCGGCGACGGAATTTTCGAAAGTTTGCTCGTGCGGCAGGGGCGTGTTTGTAACGTCCAACGCCATATCGACCGGTTCCGTGCGAGCGCCCAAATGTTAGATCTGCCTGCCCCAGATCCGCAGCATTGGGAGCGGGCAACCCAGGAGGCGATCCAAAGCTGGCGCGAGACCAGCGGCGATGCCGAAGGAATGTGCGTTTGGACCCTCACCCGGGGGCGGGCGTCTACGGGTCGTCCCACCGCGTGGATCACGATCAAGCCGCTCGCTGAGGAGGTTCTCGATCAGCGCCGCAACGGTGTTCGGGTGATGACCACTCCGCGTGGTTACAGCATCACCACCGGGCTGCCCGATGATCTGGACGATCCGCCAGCTCCGTGGCTGGCGGTCAGCGCGAAAACCTTGAGTTACGCAGCGAACATGGCCGCATTGCGCTACGCCAAGGCCAATGGGTTCGACGATGTGATCTATGTGGAAGGCGGCCGCGTCCTGGAGGGCGCCACTTCGACCGTAGTTGCGGTTCGCGGCACCACGCTGCTGACCCCCAACCCGAATGGTGAGATTCTCGCTGGCACAACCCAGGCAGCCCTGTATGCGCACGCCACCTGGAAAGGGTGGAAATGCTACGAAACAGAGCTTGGAATTATAGATTTAATCGAATCCGATAGTGTTTGGCTTATTAGTTCTGGACGTATTGCCGCCTGTGTCACCGCCATCAATGAAGTGGAATTGCGCGACCCGGGCGAAAAGGCAAATGCGCACTTCTTCCAAATGGTGGAAACGGCCCTTGGTTGGGTTAATGCGTAACGACGCCGCGGCCGGCACTGTGGCTCCAAAATAGCGGTGAGGGCCTCAGGAACTCGAATGAATTCCTGAGGCCCTACCACCCCCGAGGCCTTTTTATTGGGCACTTGAAGGATAACTCGATTCCCGGCGAAAGGGAAGTCCTTGGGTGGCAAAATCACTTGTTCTTTTGTGTTGGCTAGCTGGGAAAAGCCCAAAACATTGGAGTAGCAAATATGCTTATTTCCCATCATTGGGTCGACGGTGTCAGTTAAGTTGTGTGCTGAAAGTTTTCGAGCGTGAATATTGCTCGCCAGCTGTTCTGAAAATATATTTTCGATTACCGCGGCGCATCGGAGTTAGAAAATTCGCTTAACCTTTTATTTTTGTCATCGCCTTTCGCGTCCGAATTCCAAATTAGAAACGCGGATAATCTTTTAGCGACCAGTCTAATTGCGGACGATTTACCCGTATCAACATTGCTATGATCGGACGCGGTGCGTTCATTGTTCTCCGTGAAACGCCGAAGAAAAATCACTCCGTAAGTTACCCCCGATACCCACCCCCGCAGGGCGTCGATAATGGTGCACCTAGCCAACAACGCGCCGCAACTGCGCCGACATGCGTGGCCGCATTTCCTGCCCCGCGAGCCGCTCATCCACCCAGCCGAGTTCGTTGGTGGGCAACAGGCCATACAGACGTTTCCCGGGGCCCAAGCCCGCCGGGCCCGTCTCGGTCACCATCGTGGACGCACTTTCGAGTTGCCAGGCGCGCTCATTCAGCATTCCGCCATAATAAATCTCAACAACGCCGGAGGCGTGGCAGGAAATCACTTCGATTTCGTCCTTATCGTTGATCCGCCAAAAACCGGTTTCCCGCTGGTCGTGTCCGGTCGTTGCGCCTTCCTTATCCAACCGCCACGTCAACGACTCATAGGCCAGGTAGTTTTCCCCATTATGGCTAAAGGTCAGCTGCTGACCGAAAGCATATTCGCCAAGCTCGGTATCAGCCTGGCCTTCGCCCCGCCACACGCCTACCAGCGGTAATAAAGCCAAAAGGCCATCATGGAGGCTCGGCCCAAACCGGAGATTCGCGGTGTCCGCAGATACGCTGAGCTGCTCCAACCCGGCAATCCGGTCTGGAATATTCAAACTCCCAGTGGTTTTCGCCTGCTCTGCCGCGAGATTGACAGCCTCGTTCCCATCAAGATTTTTGTTCTTTTGTTCGCTCATGGCCCTAAGCCTAATGGCAGTTATGTTGTGCGCGATAACGGTGACAGGTCCGCGGCGTCGAGAAGCACGTTGCGTTCGAGCGATTCCACGTAGATTGAGCCGCCGGCGACGAAGATTTTGCTGGCGGGCGCGGTGAGCGGCAATTCCGCGTTTGTGAACGTGAGTGCGAATGCATCATTGGACTCGGGGAGGATATTGATTGTGTCCCCGATAATCCGCAACTTCGCCAATTCGGTCACAGGTTCGGATTCTCCGGGCGGCGTGCCGCGCAACCGGACCTCCGCCGCATCCCCGCCATTTGGCGAAATATCGTTCGGGTGCGAGATATCCAAATCAGTCATATTTAACAAGTGCCCAAGCGCCACACCATCCATACTGATCCGTCGCGTGAGCAGCCCCGCCCTCGCCCCAGTGATGTCTCCTTTGCGCACTTGTTCGGGTGTGACCTCGATTCCTCGCGCTTCCGTACGTGCGTTCACCATTCCGAGGCGCGGCACATCAACATCCAGCACTTCCGAACTGATGATCGGTATTTCGCCGGTGAGAAGTGCCTGCGCATATGGCACCCCGCCGAGATAAATCTTCGGTGTCGAGTCAAGATTCGCATGCGCGCGCGTCTCCTCACCGATACGACGTTCGAGATTCGCCGCATAGGCATTATCCGCCGCATACGCGATACCAAGGATGACAGCCACGGCCAGGGCAATTGTGCGTTTCACCCCTCCAGGTTACTAGGGTGGGGCCATGGAACTACGCCAAACCACCGCGTTGCCCGAACCACTCCTCGCCCAAGCGTTCGCTCTTTACGACGCCGCGACCGCCACCGATGGATTCGCCCCCCTGTCCGAACAATTCCTCCGCGGGCTCACCGAATCCAACCAGCACACGCTCATCTTCGCCCCCGACCTCGTCGCCCTCGCCGCATTCGACGGCGCCACCAGTGAGCTCGTCGTTCACCCCGACCACCGGCGACGTGGCTACGCCACCGCGCTTATCGACGCCCTGCCACCCTCAGGTATCTGGGCCCACGGAAATCTGCCTGAAGCCCAATCGCTCGCCCGAAAACTCGACATGGTGGAAGCCCGAAAACTCCTGGTCATGGGTATCCAGGGCGAATCCTTCCAAGCAGCCACCAAGTACGACCTCCCCGATGGCTACTCCGAATCTACCCTCACCGCCCTTGGCAGATCTGCCTTTCCCGACTGGCTCTGCGTCAACAACGACGCCTTCTCTTGGCACCCTGAGCAGGGAAATTGGGATCAATCCCGCCTTGAACGAGCCCTCGATGTGCCTTGGTTCTCCCCCGAAGGAGTCAGATTTTTACTATCCCCCTCCGGCCAAATCATCGGCTTCCACTGGACAAAGCAACATTCCGAGCGCCTCGGCGAAATCTACGTAGTAGGCCTCGACTCCTCCCACCGGGGTCGCGGGCTTGGCATTCCCCTCATCAGCATGGGCCTGGCCCACCTCCACTCGGTAGGCTGCCAAGAAGTGATCCTTTACGTCGAAGCGGACAACGAACCTGCGGTCGAAGCTTACAGACGCCTCGGTTTCACAATCCGCGAGGAACACGTGGTTTACCAGCCTCAATAACCTCGCCCTCATTCCAGCGCGCCACCTACCGTACAGATCTGCCTTCCCCGATCAGATCTGCCTGCTTCGAAATCCGCCCGAAAAAATCTGCCTGAGGCAGATTTGGACGGGGGAATGTTTTCCCAGGTCGCACCGCGGGGAAGTTTCAGGCAGATGTTGGTGGGGCAGGCAGATTTGAAGGCGTAGGCGGATATTGCGATCAGGCAGATTTTTGGGGAGGCAAATGCGGAGGAAGCAAGGCAGATTTGACAAGCAGGCAGATTTGGCGGGATGGGGGAGGGGTGTTGTTGGGTGATAGGAGGCGAGGAGGCCGCTGGATAAAGGTGTCTTGACCTGCGTGGATGAGGTGATGTTGTGGGGAGCCTTGGGAACAAGGTCCGGTGGGTTAAGAAGTGAGGTTTCCAGGTCGGCTGAAACTGAACGTGAACGACAAAGACGAAAGCGAAGCCTAAAGACGAAGACCAAGACGAAGGCCGAGGTCAGGGGGCTGTGGTGGCGCGGTGGATGGTGTGGCGGATTGCGGCCGCGAGGTTGTGGGGTTTGGCGAGGAGGCCGTGGGTGATGCGGAGGGTTTCCCAGCCGAGTCGGTTGAGGTTGATGGAGATTTCGGTGTCTTTGTCGCGTTGGGTTCGGTCGAGGTGGTGTTGGCCGTCGTAGAAGAGGGCGACTTTGATGTCGGGCCAGCCGGCGTCAGCGGTGGTGATGATTCGGCGGTTGTGGGGGTCGTGGATGGTGATCTGGACTTCAAGGTTTTCGCGGATTTGTTCGGCGATGAGGCGGAGGGTGGTTTCGGGTGGGGAATCGGCCTGTGAGCTGGAGAGTTTCAGAAGTTTCTTCAGAGACCGGGCGCTGAAAATGTTTCGGGCGATGTTGCGGATCCACGGGAAGCTGAGTGGGCAGATGCGGCGCACGGCGTCGATAAGCTGGATGGCGCGGACTTCCCAGGGGGCGAGACCGGGTACTGGGGTGACGTGCCAGGAGTGGCGGTTGCGTTGCAGGTCGATGAGGCAGTCGACGAGCGCAATCTCGGGGGCCGTGACGCGCAGGTGAGGGTGGTTTCGGTCAGGGGCCCAGGTTTCGGTGTTGGGCCGGATGCGGCGTCGAGTAGCGTCGAGGACGTTGTGTGCCTGCTGGAAGTTGCTGGCCACGTGGAGGGTGATGTGCGCGTCGTTGACCCAGGTGGCGAGCCCTTTGTACGCGAGGGCGGCCCAACCCCCGATGATCGCGTAGGGCGTTTGGGTGTGGTGGGCGCGGGCGCGAAGGATGATGGCGGCGACGTAGCGGTGGCGTTGTGGGTGGTGTTGGGCGCCGTATTCGATGTCGCGGACGGAGCGGCGCAGGTCGGTGGGGATGGTGAGGTTCCGGGTGATGGGGATGCGTTTGTCGTCGCGGCGGGGCTCCATGGCCTTATCATTAGCTGGTGTGCTGCCGGGTTGGCCAGGGGTTTTAGGTCCGGTTTGGCCGGGGTTGTGGATAACTCTCGGGGTGCGTTGAGGTTATCCACAGGTTGTGGGGCTGTTAGCCGCCGGAGTTGTCGATTTCGGCGCCGACGGGTACGGTGTCGTCCTCGGGGTCGTCGAGCCAGCCTTCGGGGAGGATGACTTTTCCAGGCGAGCCTTGTCGTCCGCGCGCTCCGTCGTGATCATTGGCGAGCGCGGGGGAGTCTGCCCATTCGGCGAGAGTGTCGCGGAGTTCTTGCAGGTTGCGGATGCGTGCCAGGTCGCGCCGGGTGTCGCCGCCGACGGGGAATCCACGCAGGTACCACCCCATGTGTTTGCGCATGTCTCTGCACGCATGTTCCTCACCCATGTGCTCGCACAGGAGTTCGGCGTGTCGAATCATTATGCGAGTAACTTCGCCCAACGTTGGCTGTGGCGGCTTTTCGACGCCCCGCAGCACGGCCGACAGCTCAGCAAACAGCCACGGACGACCCAGGCACCCCCGCCCGATGACCACGCCATCGCATCCGGTTTGTTCCATCATGGCGACGGCGTCTTCGGCGGCGAAAATATCGCCGTTCCCTAGAACCGGGATCGATTTGAATCCGTGTTCGATCATATGGTCTTTGAGGTTGGCGATTTCGAACCAATTTGCGGAGCCGGAGTAGCGTTGCGCGGCCGTGCGGGCATGGAGGGCCACCGCCTGGGCGCCTTGTTCCGCGGCGATCCGCCCGGCATCGAGATGTGTGTGGTGATCGGCATCGATGCCAACGCGGAACTTTACGGTCACGGGGATGTTGGTCCCTTCGGTGGCGCGCACGGCTGCCGCGACAATGTTTGCGAATAGACGACGTTTGTACGGCAAGGCAGATCCGCCGCCCCGCCGCGTGACTTTTGGCACCGGGCACCCGAAATTCATGTCGATGTGATCGGCCATGTTTTCGTCCACGATCATTTTGGCCGCTTCGTATGTGTATTTGGGATCGGTGGTGTAGAGCTGCATGGATCGGGGTGATTCATCTGGTGCGAAAGCGGTCATGCGCAGGGTTTTTTCATTGCGTTCCGCGAGGGCCCGTGCGGTCACCATTTCGCACACATAGAGGCCTGAAACTGTTCCGGTTTTTTCGCGCTCTTGTTCGCGGCACAGGCTGCGGAAGGCGACGTTGGTTACCCCCGCCATGGGGGCCAACACAACGGGAGATTCCAGCTTGAGAGATCCGATCGTGAGTGTCACTGCAGTATTGTTGCATGCTTTTCGACGTCCGCGCATCTTGGGGTTCGTCGCATGCTCGGGTAGGGCGGGGGTAATACAAGGGGAGAGAGTTGTAAAGATTTCCGTAAGGAGGGGCGTGAAGTGGGGGGATTTGCGATAGTGTGGTCACCACAACTTAGGCTTCATCGAATAGGGTGCGTCACAGTGCCCAATGTGGCCTAGTCATATATGAAGGTATCGCTGGTTTGCCATGTTTTGTGGCCCCAGAACTCTCAGGAGGATAAATGTCCGATCGGATCGCAAACGCCAAGCTTCGCGGCAAGGTCATGTCTGCAGAGGAGGCTGCACAGTTCGTCAACCATGGCGACAAGGTGGGCATCTCCGGCTTTACCGGCGCCGGGTACCCAAAGGCACTTCCTTCCGCGATTGCGGCGCGCGCCAAAGAAGCTCATGCACGTGGCGAAGAGTACATGATTGACCTCTTCACTGGTGCTTCCACCGCCCCAGACTGCGATGGCGTGCTTGCTGAGGCCGATGCAATCCACTTCCGCACCCCGTACCAGTCAGATCCGATCCTCCGAGGCAAGATCAACGACGGTACCTCCCTGTATGCCGACTATCACCTTTCCGAGTCCGGCCTCTACGTTGAGCAGGGCTTCTTCGGTCAGATGAACGTTGCCATCGTGGAAGCCGTCCGGATCACCGAAGAAGGACACATCGTTCCTTCGTCCTCCGTTGGTAACAACGTTGAGTACTTGGATGCTGCGGAAAAGATCATCATCGAGGTCAACTCCTGGCAGTCCGAAGAGCTCGAAGGTATGGCCGATATTTGGCGCAACAAGAAGCTGCCGAACCGCGTTGCTATTCCAATCACCGAGCCGGGCCAGCGCATTGGTACCACCTACATCGACATCGATGTTGAGAAGGTTGTTGCTGTGGTGGAGACCGATCTCCCAGACCGCAACGCTCCGTTCAAGCCAATCGACGACCAGTCCAAGCAAATCGCAGGCCACTTCCTCGACTTCCTCGAGGGCGAGGTAGCTGCAGGTCGACTCACCTACGACGGCTACCGCATGCAGTCGGGCGTCGGCAATGTTCCGAATGCTGTGATGAGCGGCCTGCTTGACTCCAAGTTCGAGAACATCCAGGCCTACACCGAGGTTATCCAAGACGGCATGGTCGACCTCATTGACGCTGGCAAGATGACCGTAGCGTCCGCGACGTCGTTCTCCCTCTCGCCGGAATACGCAGAGCGTATGAACCGCGAAGCCTCCAAGTACTCCAAGCAGATCATCCTCCGCCCACAGCAAGTATCCAACCACCCTGAGGTTGTGCGCCGCCTGGGCCTGATCTGCACCAACGGCCTGATCGAAGCCGACATCTACGGCAACGTCAACTCCACCAACGTCATCGGCTCCCGCATGATGAACGGTGTCGGCGGCTCCGCAGACTTCACCCGCAACGGCTACATCAGCTCCTTCATCACCCCATCCGACGCCAAGGGCGGCGCCATCTCCGCGATCGTTCCATTCGTGTCCCACGTTGACCACACCGAGCAGGACGTCAAGGTTGTCATCACCGAATACGGCTACGCTGACCTGCGCGGACTCGCACCTCGTCAGCGCGTAAAGAAGATGATCGCCCTCGCACATCCGGACTACCGCCCGCTGCTCGAAGAATACTACGAGCGTGCCCTCCACATGGCCGAAAAGAACAAGACCATGCAGACCCCGCACGACCTCGCAACCGCATTCAGCTTCCACCAGCGCTTCGCCGAGACCGGCACCATGAAGCTCAGCTAAAAACCGGTGGGTTTACAGGGTTTCAGGTTGGCCAGGTAGTGGGCCGTTGGGTTCCGCCTGGCCGGGGCCTTGGGGCATTGAGGGCCTTGAGGTTCCAGGGGCTTAGGGGCCTTCAGACCCTCTGGCTGGTCTCGTTGGGGCCGCTTACTGAACCTTGCTGAACTGCACCCCGCTTTCGTTGCTTGAAGGCGGGGTGTTTTTCTGTGCTCAGGTTGGTTGTTCAGGCAGATTTGACAGGGTGGTTTCGGGGTCCTGCGGCGTTTCAAATTTGCCTGCTCCCGATGTCGAATCTGCCTGGCAGCCAGGCAGATCGTGCAGCCGGCTTCGCCAGTCCGGGGGAAACGTCCGCCAGCGGAACCATGCATGTCACATCTGCCTGTTGAAAGAACCTGAGCAGCCTCAGATTCCTAAAAAGCTCCTCGGGGTACGTTCGCACGGGTCGGCCAACTTCGGCAAAGCTTGTCGACGCCGCGGACGGTAACCGGTTTTTGGAGGTTAAGGGCTTCGGTTCGTTGACGGTTCAGACCGTTCGATCAGCTGGTTAGGATTTCGCTGGTTTGTTCGAGGCTAACGGGGGTTATTTTCTGGTTTGGTTCAGGCAGATTCGACAGGGCCGTGTTGGGGTCCTGCGGCGTTTCAAATCTGCCTGCCTGCGATGTCGAATCTGCCTGGCCGTCAGGCAGATCTTGCATGCGGCTTCGCCAGTCCTGGGGAAACGATCGGAAAATAACTTCCCCATGTCATATCTGCCTCAGGAACAATATCTGGCACCCTACACAAGCCGCAACAGCGGTGACTATATCCTTCGGCTGCTTCTCGACGCCGCGGATAGTCACCGGTAGTCGGGGGTTAAGGGCCCCGTTTGATTGATGGGTTGAGTGTTGACCAAGTTGTTTGGGAGTAACTGCGCACTCGCCGGGAGGTCAGTCAGGCAGATTTGACTGGGCAATTTTGAGGTCCTACGGTTTCTTGACGTTGCTTTGGTTCCTTCGTTGAATCTGCCTCCACGTCAGGCAGTTCGTGCAGCCGGTGTCACCAGTCCTGGGGAAACGATCGGAAAATAACGTCCCCATGTCATATTTGCCTGGCCAATATCTTTCAGCTCTTCGAATTCCTAAATAGTCATCATGGTGCTGTCTTGGCAGCGCCAAAGCATCGGCAATAAAAAGTCGGGTTTACCTGCGGACTTTCCAGAAGACGGGGCCGATTTCCCAATGGTGTGTGAAACCGCTAAGATGATGTCGTTGTCATTTCACAACAAAGGGCCTTTAGCTCAGTTGGTAGAGCTGCGGACTTTTAATCCGTAGGTCGTGGGTTCGAGCCCCACAGGGCCCACAAGATCACCCCCACCGGTACGGTCCGGAGGGGGTGTTTTTATGTTGTTTGTGGTGGTATTAGGGGGTTTCCGTCTTGGTCGATTGTCATGTTGGATAGGTTGCGGATTGCTTCCATCTGTTGCCAGTGGTGTTCCAGGGCGGCCCTCCCTTTGGGGGTGATTTTTTGGATTGTTCGGGAGATTCGGCCTTCGACAACTTTGGTGACCTGGATCAGCCCGGCGTCGGTGAGTTTGTAGAGGTGGCTTGAGAGGTTGCCTTGGGTGAGCCCGAGCATGGTTTGTAGGAATTTGAAGTCTGCTGCTTCGACGCCGTCGAGGACACGGAGGATTGCGAGCCGTACGGGGGCGTGGACGATTGTGTCAATGGCTAGGTCTGGCGTGGTATGGTCCTCGCCGCTATTCATTGGTTGTCTCCTTTTTAAGCCCTTGTTCGAGTCGCCTGTGGTCGATAATTCCGATGATAATGAGGGGGACGCCGACGAATGCAAGGGACTCGTATCCGTTGGGGTGCCAGGGGGTGAAGGGGATGAATGCGCAGAGGGTGAGTGTGATGCAGCTTGCCCAGTGCGCGAAGGTAAGGCCAACGTTTCGGAGACCAGTTCGATAAAGAATAAGCATGAGTGGTCCAGCGAGGAGTGGGGTCCATAGGATAGGCCCAGGCGAGAAGTGATCGATAGCGTTTCCGATCGCGATCACTACCACCATAGTTACGGAGAATAAAAGGGTTTCTTTACTGAAAAACTCTTTCGAAATTACTCTGCCGAATTTATTCTCGTACCAGTAGGTAATGGCGATCATGGACCCAAGGGCAAGAAAAGGCAGGATGGGCGCGTAGTACGGCATTAGCGGGGCGAGAAGAAACCAAATGGCGTGCGGAATTAGCAGGTAGCCCTGGAGCGTTCCGTAGTCTTTGCTGATTGCAATTCTATGTTCGATATTTTTTAAAGTGTCGACGCCGCGTTTTGTGCTGTTTATTGCATTGCTTGCGGGATGCTGTTCCTGAAGACTTTGTAGAGGCGTTGATGGTCGACGATACCTATGGTGATCAGCGCTAATCCGATAAAAACAAAATTTACAGATCGGGGAATTTCCAGGCCGGGGAGTGCGAGCAGTGAGCAGAGGGTGATGCCGAAGCAGCTGATCCAGTGCCAGGTGGTGAGTCCGACATGTTTGAGGCCGTTCCAGTAAAGCCACAGGATGAGCGGGCCAGCTGCTAGGGAAGTCCAATATAAGGGTCCTTCGAAGATGCGCTCGATTGCGTAGACCGATCCGATGGTAATTGCTAAACCTAGGAAAGTAATGATCATTTTCTTTAGTTGAGCCGGGTTTAAGCTCGCTTTGCCGTATGTTTTTGCGTACCAACCCACGGATGACATGCATGAAAGAGCTGTTCCAAGTACCGCAAATATGTTCGCTCCAGCGCCGAAGATTATGAGTGTGAATCTGATCATCATGATTGGGATGCCCTGCAGCATGTAGTAGTCCTTGCTCACAGCGATGCGATATTCCAGGTTTGGCGCTGATTCGTGGTTGCTCGCGTTCACGTTCACTTCCTTTCGGTCCATAAAGCAAACTAGTCTGCGTTACAAACCACAGCATATTGCAAACTAGTTAGCATCGCAAACCGCATTGCATCGCAAACTGCACTGCTGTGCAAACTTGAGGCACCGACCTTGACCATCGCGAATAGGCAGGACTACGCTAAGCTCCAGCTAAACCAGGCTAGGTCCCGGCTCAAGCAACCAGGTCGCAGGCCGTTTAGACCAACCATCTAGACCAACCAGGTCGCTCATCACCGAGACCACCCGCACCGAGACCAC
>JAUMZC010000069.1 GCA_030528295.1 Corynebacterium sp. | reverse complement strand
ATTGATTCGAACTAGCGTTGTTCATCGCTGGTCCGGAGGACACCCTCAATGAGTCGGGCACCCGCATCCAACAAGATCGCAGCTTCGCGTTCCTTGGCGGCGTTTCCGCTACCGCCGAGGTTACGATCGACCGGCCGCTCGAAGAGAGTTCCGATTCCGTGCATCGCGTTGAGGATGCGACGGAGACCGGCGGTTTCACGGTCGTCGGCAAGTTGACGCCATGTTGCTGCCGCAGCCGCACCGCGTTCGGTGCGTAGCGCTTCCTCGAATGCACCCGGATGAACGATGCCAATCATTGCGGACACATGTCCGAATCCCAGAGAGGTAACCAAACCTGCTTTCGCCTGGAAGGACAGCGGCTTGCGCAACCAAACGAGACGCTGGTGCTTGGCAAGCACGGGGTCAACACAGTCGAGGGACCGGTTGGCAGGCAGTTGCCCCGAACGTAAGACCTGCGTAAGGCCAATAATCTGGAATGCCGCAGCGCCACCCTTTGCGTGACCAGTCAGGGTCTTTTGGGAAATCACAAACAGTGGATTACCTGGCGCACGCCCAATCGCACTGGCCAAACGTTCGTGCAGATCAGATTCGTTCGGATCATTGGCCGTAGTCGAAGTGTCATGCTTGGAGATCACGCTGATCTCGTCTACGGAAACACCAACTGCTTCCATAGCGCTGGCCAACCGTGACTCGGGGCCACCTTGAGCAGCACCAAGCGCGCCAAGACCCGGGGCCGGAATGGAGGTGTGAGCACCATCTGCGAAAGATTCAGCGAAACCTAGGACACCGAGCACCGGCAAACCTAGGTCAGCCGCGAGTGAAGCACGGGCCAGGAGGATCGTACCGCCACCTGCGGATTCGACGAAACCTGCGCGGCGTCGATCGTTTGCGCGAGAGAAGTAGCGATCTTCAATGCCCTTACCCGCGAGCTCAGCCGATGGTGCGGTCGCAGCCATGTCACCGAATCCGGTAATACCTTCGATTGAAAGGTCGTCCAGGCCGCCTGCTACCACAAAGTCGGCTTTTCCGAGGCGGATCTTATCCATGCCTTCTTCCACGGAAACTGCGGCGGTTGCACAGGCTGCAACTGGATGGATCATTTGTCCGTATCCACCCACATAGGACTGCATGACGTGAGCCGCCATAACGTTCGGAAGAGCTTCCTGCAGGATGTCGTTTTGCCGAGGCTCTGCAAGGATGCCGTCGACATACAGTGAGCGCATCGACTCCATACCGCCCATACCGGTACCCTGCGTCGAAGACACCCGAGTTGGGTGAATGGCGCGCATGAGTTCGGCTGGGGTGAATCCGGAAGACAGGAACGCGTCGACAGTGCACACTATGTTCCAAACAGCAACACGGTCGAGATTATCGATCATATCGGCCGGAATGCCATATACGGAGGGGTCAAAACCTTCAGGAATCTGACCACCAACGAAGCGGCTCATGGTCATACGGCGTGGCACGCGAATCGCACTACCTGCGCGACGAACCACAACCCATTCGCCAGCTTCTTCGTCGAACCAAGCGGATGTTGTTTCTGGTTCAGACTCCACGAATGTGCGCGCCGCAGCCTGATCAGCAACCGTGAAGTGGAGGTCACGATCGAGGTACACCGTGGTGAGTTCGGGGGCGAGATTATCCACCATTCCGAAATCATCGTGGTAGCGACGCACACCAACGCGTGCCATCACCTCGTCGTGGAAACGCTCATAAATTTCGCATTCTGCCACTTCAGCGCCGTCTGCATCGACCCAACCGCCGTCTTCCCAACGCATCAGACCCATAGTCCACGCGAGTTCAGCAACACCCGCCGCCGTCAGGTCACCGGTGAGTTCAGCGTCGAAACGAGTGCGCGAGGAGCCCAGTGGACCAAGTTCGCCGGCGCCAACAATCACGACCATATCGTCAAGTTTCTGGCTCACCATCCCCTCAAAAGAAGGTGCGGTATTGACGATGCTTCGGTATGGCGTAGGCAGCGCCTTCAAGGAACGTGGTTCTTCCCGCTTTTCGCTTGGCGACGCCCCGGCAGCAGCATTGCGGGCGAGCTCGGCGAGATCCAAATCGGCGTCGCCCAAGCCACCCGTGAAGTCAACGATCACAGGTTCGGACGCAGCCTGAGCACGCACCGACGGAACGATTTGATCGATCAGCTTTTCGGCAATCTCATCGGTGGAGAATGTGGTGACACCAGCTGCTTCAACAGCTTCTACTAATGGGTCATTACCGCCCATCAAACCGGTACCACGAACCCAACCAATTAGGGCGTGAACCAGCGAGGTACGGTTGCCCCACACCGGCTCTGCGTGCCAACGCGTGACCAGCGCATCAAGTGCGGCTTTCGATTCTCCGTACGCGCCGTCGCCGCCGAAACGTCCACGGTTCGGGGAACCTGGAAGTACTACGTGCAAACGCTTGCCAACCTGGGTATCTGTACCAATCTCTGACAGACCAGCGATGAGACGTTCGACTGCCCAGAGCAGCAGACGCATCTCATTCTCCGCGCGGGGACCGGCATCCGCCAGGGAACCCGTGACACGAGGCGCTGCGAATGGGAACAGTACCGTTGGCACCAATGCCGGCTTGAGAACCTTTTTCTCACCGTTGACAGTGGCCGTTTGTTCGGTACCAATCCACTCGATTACGGAATCGAGATCGGTGTAAGAATTCAGGTTTGCCGGAGCGATCCACAACGCAGCCTTGCCACGAGCGTGCGCACGATACAAGTCCTTATAGAAGCTCAGGCGCTGGTGGTTGAGCGACGAGGTAGTCACAACAACTGTGCCACCACCCTGCAACAATCGGGCGGTAATCGCTGCAGCGATCGAGTTTGGAGAAGCACCCGTTACAACCGCGATTTCCTCGGCAAAGTCCAGGCCTTCAGTTGAGCGTGCTTGGGAAGCGATATCGTCCAGGCCCCAGTACTCAGCCTGTACAGCCACTGCTTCTCCTGCACCCGTGAAGTCGACGCTTAAGTCTTCACCAAGAGCAACCCTGGCGAGGTCTTCACGAGCGGAAGCCCAACGGTCATCCAAGAGCACCGTCTTGTTTGCGTCGAAGCTTTGAGAGACCATGCGCGGCCAATCAGACCCAAGTTCGCGAGAAACCAACTCGAACAATGCTGCGTCAGCTTCTTCCCCTGACATTTCAGCAGTCTTCGGAGTATGGTCCAGACCCAATTGCGCAAGAATTGTCCGGGCAGTAGCCGCAAGTACGCCCGCTTTACCGGTCACTTGTTCGGCGAATTCTCCAAGTGCAGCGGAATCCACAACTCCACCACCAGAGCCACCACTTGTTGGCAAGGAGACAGCCACGCCGTGCTCAGCTGCAACCTGTGCGACTGCGGCGTCGATAAGCGCATCCAAATCGGCAGCCGAACTGGGGTTCGCCGGAGACAAAGTTGCGAGGTCACCGCCACGCAACGACGCGCCCTCGCGAGCGCCAATCACAACGGCAGCAGTCACATGATCAACCCAACCCTGACCAAGCTGCCAAGTACCGGTCACACGTTCGGAAATATGGCCAGGCTTTTTACCAGTCGGGCCGGTGATACGGCGCAAGGAATCCGCGACAGCATCCGAAAGCACCGGACCGAACGGCGTATATCCCTTTGCCATCCGCGTGATAGTTCCGTACAGGTCTTGAAGCTCCGCATCAGCGGCACCATCGATGGCACCAAGGCCGAATTCCACGCCAAGATCCAACAGCAATTGGTTTCGGCGAGAGCTTACGCCCTCGACCAAAGTTTCAATCGAGTCTGTTGCGCCCATTTGATCTGGGCGCACTTTGGTCCACAAAGCAATCAACATTGCAGTGGCATCCGCCGAGGTAAACGGAATATCGTCTGGACGCGGTCCACCAGCTGGAGCTGCGGCCGGTGCAGGAGCAAATGTTGCTTCTGTCCCCTGAGTCGCTTGGTTGTCTTCGGAGGACACGGACTCGGTGGATGCTTCTTCAGCAGCCTCTGCAGTTGGCACCTCACGAACGATAGCGTCCGTAGCAAAGACAATCGAGCGTTCGCGCTCAACGTTGAGTACTTCAACATCGATATCGCGATACTGCGGCAGGCGCAAAGTCTGCGCCATCATATTGGCAATTGTTGGCGATGAACCAACACCAACTTCTACGAAACGCTCGACACCAAGCTTGGTAAGCGCCAAATCTTGCGTCTCAATCCATCGGACTGGCGAAGCAAACTGCCAGGCCAACAGCTCGACGAGCAGAGTACGAGCAAGCTTCTGCTCATCTGCCGCAGCTGCTTCAAAATTGTCAAGGATCTTATTAATGTACGAAGAATCCACAACCTGTGCGATGGATTCAACGAAGTCTTGAGTGAGCTCAAACGGGCGCGCCACCAAGTTTGGAATATAACGTCCGACGAGAACATCCAAGTCAATGGTCGCAGGGAGTAGCGAATCCAGGTGAGCCCGGAAATCATCCACACCGTCGCGCAAGACCGAGGAGTGGAACGGCACATCAATGCCTGGAATCATAATGAGACCGCGCTGACCTGGTGCTGCCTTCTCAGCAGCCTCACCAAGTGCAGCAAGACCGGCTACGGTACCCGCAACGGCATATTGCAATCCGGCAAGATTGTAGTTCACAATCTCAAGGAACTCACCGGATTCCTTGGAGATATCTGCCACATAATCAAATACATCTTCGGCGCTCACGCCGATCTTGTGTGGACGAAGTGCAGCGAGGGCGTAGTTGGAGTTTCCTTGCTCATCGCGATCCACGAGACGGTGCATGGTCAGGCCTCGCTGGTACACAATCTCAACGACGGATTCCAACGAAAGCACACCAGAGTATGCGGCGAGTGCATTGTATTCACCAACCGAGTGACCTGCGAAGAACGCCCGCTGGTTCAATGCAGATGCTTCACGCATTTCGGCAACTTGTGCGACACCGAGGGTGGCCATCGCTACCTGCGTAAATTGGGTCAGGAACAGTACACCATTCGGGTGGAAGAATCGTTCACCCTGAACCACGACTTCCTGCGGGTTATTGCGCACAATTTCGAGGATCGAGTATCCGAGTTTGTTACGCGTATGCCGATCCGCACGCTCCCAAACGTCGCGGGCAGCGGCCGAAGTAGACATCGCCTCCATGCCCATGCCTTGGGACTGAATACCCTGACCTGGGAACGCATAGAACGTCTTTGGCGCTGCCATAACTGCGGTGGCTGTAAGCACTGGGGAACCATCAACTGAGGCGGTGACTTCTCGAACTTCACCGCAACCAGGTCGGTTATCCACACCAGCTCGTTCGACTGTGAATTCGACGCGCGCTCCCGGCATGATCGGAGACAGCATCGTCGCGGTATATTCCACGATCCGATTAGCGGCTGTTGTTGTGTTTTCGTCTGAGTACCCACCCGCAGCAACAAGTTCGCCCATGGCTGAAGTCCACATGCCATGCACGATCACGCCAGGCAGACCAGCAAGAGCTGCTGCATTATCAGCAACGTGGATTGGGTTACGGTCACCTGTGACAACTGCGAATGGTCGCAAATCTGTTGGAGCAGTCACTTCAGCAAACGCGCGGAAAGAACGCGGCGTATCAACAACTGATGGCAGTACGGAAGTGTTGGTCCGAGCAGTCGACTTCCCGGTACGACCACGGACTGCAAAACGCTCAGTGAGTGTAGCAAGTGGTTCGCCATCACATGCGATATGGCACCGCACCACAATGATGCGACCCATATCGGTGTCATCGATTTCATCAGTGGTAGCGGTAATCACAAGTTCTTGACCTGTGAATTCCGGCAGGTCATGGAGCAACTTAAGGTGGTGCTCGAGGTGCACCAAACTCAGCATGCCCTCCACCACGCGATGATCGTCAGTTCCAGGGATTACTGCGCCGTGCACTGCTGCGAATACTGCTGGCCACGCGCGGCCAACGAGAACGTCCGGAGCAACACCTAAGGTAGTAATGGTGTTCGGAAGGAACCCTGCGGTGACGTTCGTGTAATCCGCAACTTGAGCGGCGTCGAGATGCGTGGTCCAGGTAGCTACGCCATTGGAGACGTCCGCGAGAGTGCCGCCCGCAGCGATGCGAGTCAATTCAGACATCGCAGCCTCAGCATCTTCGCGCGTAACCTGCGGAACGGCGCTCAACAGCTCAGGAACAGTGATTCGAATTCGAAGTTCAGTGAGAGTGCCAAATGCCGTCGAACCAACCAGCGGAACAACCAGTTCAGCGTGGGTTTCGTCGAGCTCAGTTAGGGTCGCACCGGAAGTAGCGTGGTAGGCCGTATTACCTTCAACAACCCATGCATGCTGATCGCCAAGGCGTGCAATTAATGAAGTGGTATTTCGACCAGCCCACCAGGTGCCCGGCGCGTCCAATACTCGTTCGATTACTGATTGCGGTTCGGACTCCACAGGGGTCAAACGATCAATGGTTGCTTGGTTGAATCGAGCAAGGAGATCCGCGATCGGCTCATCAACCTGGGTAATTCCCGCAACTGCGGCTGGTCCAGGGATAACGCACACTTCGTCGGCAGAGTAGCGCGGATCATGTGCCTGCCAGAGGGAGTCGGAACGCCACCAACGACGTACATCTCGATCGATAACAGGTACGAAGTTCACAGGCTTGCCAGGGGTACGTGCCAAGGCCAAGAACCACGTGATATCCGCAGGGTGCAGAACATCAGTGGAAGCATTTGGATATGCGGCGACGAGTGCATCCACAATCGAATCTGCGTCACCGTCAAGGTCAACCTGCGGAGTAAAGGAACCATGATCTACGTCAGTAAGGCGAGCTTCCGCGCGTTCGATCATTTCATTGAATCGGCGGTTCCACGAAGCGTCCATCCATTCGCCCTGGTCCGGGCCGGACAGCTCAAGATAACGGCGCAACCATTGCTCATAGGTGAGCGTTTCAAGGTCACCGAAGTATGGTTTGCATGTGCGACCGATTGCCTCGATAATTTCCTCGCGGCGAGCAGCCACAGCTTCATCATCGCCAGCAACCTCGTCCAGGAGGCGACCTGCGCGGGCGAATGAATTGTCGATCTCATGAAGGTCTGCACCCAGTTGGGAACGGCCGGAAGCCATACCATTTTCGGCATGACCAGCGCCTACCCAGCCGTCGATCCCCTTGGTATCAACCAGCAACTGCTTCACTGCCGGAGAAGTTTTCGCCTCTTTCGCTGCCATTGCGGCGGTACCAACCAAGATGCCATCCACCGGCATTGCGGGGAGTCCGTATTGCTCGGACCAAGAACCGGTCACATAATCGGCTGCGCGCTCAGGTGTTCCAATGCCACCACCAACACACAGCACCACATTGCGGTGCGAACGGATCTTCGCATAGGTGGCAATCAGGAGCTCATCCAAGTCTTCCCACGAATGGTGTCCACCGGCTTTTCCGCCTTCAACTTGCATAATGATCGGCACATCTGGGACCGATACTGCAACCGCAAGTACTTTCGTAATTTGGTTGACCGCACCAGGTTTGAAGCAAACCCACGGGAATCCTTCTGACCGCAATTCGCGGATCAGTTCCACCGCCTCATCGTGATCTGGCATGCCAGCGGTGATGACGATGCCGTCGATAGGCGCACCGTTTGCCCGAGCACGTCGTACAAGACGCTTCCCGCCGACCTGCATCTTCCACAAATATGGGTCCAAGAACATGGAGTTGAACTGAGCATTCACTCCAGGTTCGAGCAAATCATCAAGTTGCGCAAGGTGCGTGTCAAGAATCTCTGGGGTTACCTGACCACCGCCAGCGAGCTCCGCCCAGTGGCCAGCGTTTGCTGCAGCAGCGACGATTTCAGGATCGACGGTCGTTGGGGTCATGCCCGCCAACAGCATCGGCGAACGACCCGTCAGGCGCGTAAATGCGGTTTCTACACGAGGCTCGGCACCCCCGATAACGCGCGGTGCAAACTCAGAGAAATCTAATGGCTCAGCGGGTGCTTTTCCGGCGTCGAATAATGCCGCTTGCCCCTCAGCATTCGAAACATCTATCACACCGACGCCGCGGCCAACGAGGATGCCATCAGTCAACGTGGCCACACCACCAGATGGCCCCAATTCGATAACCCACCGGGCACCGCGCTCAACTGCGGCATCAACCTGCGCAACCCAATCAACTGGGTCCACCAAAATCTCCTGTGCAAGCGCTCGAGCGGCGTCTTTATCCAACGAACACGCTTCCGCCCATTCAGCTACCTGTTCGACAGCTGGAACAAGCCCAGGGTGATGGAATGCAATCTCAACATCGAGTGGCGCAAAGGTCGGTGTAAATGGTCGACCCCCTCGAACCTTTGCTTCAACCTGCTTGACGTCGCGGTCACTCAATGCTCGCAGAGCGTCGCACACACGCTGGATAGAATCTGGACGTCCGGAAAGCACGTAGGCGTCATAGCTGTTCCGCAAACCAATACACGGACGCTCAGCGTCATCTGCAGCCAGGCCGGGGAAAAGCTTTTCGACGACCCGTTCAAGCTCAGCGTGGCCAATCCCCTGCACCATCACCATGGCATGTTGTTGACCCTGAGACACAAGGCCCGTGGCTAAACCAGTGCGAATTGCCGCAGCCCCAATCAGCTCAGCCAACGCCAAAACCTCGGCAGCACGGGACGTGTCCTGCAATAATGGCCGACCAAGGATGCCTTGCGAGTGACCCATCACATACACGGCATCTTCAGGATCAAATCCTTGTTCTTCCAGTGCCATCAGCGTGGCAATCTGCGACAAAAAGATACCCGGCACACTTACAGCCGCACGAGAATAATCAAATGTGCGTTCTTCGGAATCGGCCCACACCATTGGGTTAAACCCTTGTGGTCGGGCACCAACAAGCTCATCTGCAACAGGAGCAATAATCTCCGCAGATGTTTCTACAATCTGGCGAACATCTTCGCGCACTCCGGCATCAAGCGACTCCTGAAGAGTACTCATCCAGTCGAAACCCTGTCCGGAGAAACTGAGCGCAAAAGGCTCGTTATTGAGTCTGCCAAGTAGGCTCTCCGAAGTGGATTCACTACCGAAATACCGTTGGTGGTCAGTCACGAAAGATCGCTCCCTTGGTTGAATTTTGGGCACGCCAAAGTGCCGCTTTGTTAGATAAACAAATATGCCACAGAATATGAGGAACTTGTCATATTTTCACGAGAATATTGCTCAGCGCCCCTAAGGTTGAACACAAAAGAAAAGGTCAATGCACCCCCATATCGGGTTAACCAAGTAATTCCTGCACAGCTTTACGCGCCTCGCTCAACCGGGTTTCCGGGGTCACTTCCACCACCTGAAGGCCCTCTACACCTTCGAACACCTGGCATGAATTCTCGGGAACAACCTCAGCAGTAGGGACAATCCCCCGCTGCGCCATATAAGAATCGAAATGCCTCGAAATACTCATACCTTCCCACCCAACCCGAGAACTTTGTTGATAGCAAGAGGCATTTCTTACAACAATGTAGGACACAAGATACATTCCAGCTCACAGGAGTGCCACGCATGAACGTACGCGGTTTCACTTGGACAACAATCTGGCTTGCGATAGGCTGCACAGCCCCCGCCCTGTCACTCGTCGCCCTGCTATTAAAGAACTCCAGTTCGGCATTTCCGTATGCAGTTTGGATGCTCCTTAATGCAATAATTATCGAATCCGTGATTGCCTGGATCCTGCGGACCAGACAGAACCCCGCGCCTTCGAGCTGGTTGCTCGCAACGCTTGTTGCCCGAAGCTGCATATTCCTCGGCTATCCACTCATTGACTGCCAAAACCGAGAACCAGGCCTTACAACACCAGCCTTTCTTGCCGGACCACACCAAGCACCAGATCTTGTAATTGAGCTGCCCAGCCACCTTGCAATGCTGCTGATTTTTCTAAGCTACTTTGCCAGTATTGTGCTGGCGTTACAGGAAACCCCAACTACCGCCGCGGCAAACTCACACAAAACCCGGTGGATTGTTCCCACCGCCAGTGCAGGTTTATGCGTCGCATTGTTTTCAGTATCGCCTCTGTTTGTGAATGCACTGGCTGAGCACAGAGCATTCAACCCACTCGATCATGCGAACGAGACCTACCATCAGTTCCACGATAGGCCTGAACAACAGCAACTCGAAATGACGCGGAGTCGGGTGGCAGACGTCGAAAATGCCTTACGCATTGCCGAGAAGGCCCTCCCCGAACTTCACGGGGACCCGCGCGACATCGAACTCGCACCTGATAATTATTTTCGCCAGGCCTCCGGCGGCTATGAGCATCACGGGATTGTGTATTTGAACAACATGGAAAAACTCGAACGCCCCTTGGATGCAACGCGTGCAAATTTACAACAACAATTTGGCGACGCCGGGTGGACAATCGAAAATAGAAACAACGACGGTTTCTACGCTCACAACGACGCCGTTCGCGTATATTTCGAACCAACCGAACAACAATATGAATTACGAATCCACTCCGGACCGTGGTGGGGCGACGCCGCTAAACTTCAACAAGCTCTCTCCAGCCAGTGAAGCATTCGATATGAAGCACACAGCCGAGTGCGAAACTATTTTTGCTTGTCACGGCGAAGCAGCATCAACGACACAGTAATTGAGTAGATAAACAACAATAACGTCACAAAAATTTGCATTTTTCCAACTCCTTATTCGGTAACTCCACTTCCAGTTAGACAAGATAAAGCAAAAGTTACGATGCTGTTATTATGCATTCTATTTTAGCAACATGATCTCACTGCTGCTACCAAGAACAAATTATTTCATCTAATATTGCGCCATAAATTTGCCAAACCGATGGAGCCACGCCTCACCCCCGAGACGTCGATAAGCAAACCAAATGCGCGAAACATAGCGCCCTACGCAACCAAAAAACACCACCCGAAGGCGGCGTAGTTTTTATGTGATTGCGGTGCGCCCGGGGAGACTTGAACTCCCACGCCCTAAGGCACTGGAACCTAAATCCAGCGCGTCTGCCAATTCCGCCACGGGCGCTTCATAGGAGCATTGTACAGAGTGTTTGCACTGGGTCAAACCCGGCGTTTTGCGGGGGCTGATACGCTTGTTTCTTGTGAGCAGTAAACGGCCTCGGCGCATCGTGCCTATTGTCTTTTTGACCCTTGCGGTCTTGGCAACGTTTGGGCTCGCCTACTGGCAGTGGACGCGTTTCCAATCGGGAAGCGGTACGTTCCAAAACCTCGGCTACGCGTTGCAATGGCCAGCGTTTGGCGCGTTTTTTGTGTATGCGTATCGCAAGTTCAATCAGTATGAGGCTGAGGTGAAGGAGACTGGCGTTTCTCCTGTGGAGCGGGAGCAAAAGGAAGCTCGCGACCGTGGCGTTGTCACTGAGATCGACCAGGCTGTCCTACCCCAGCGTCCGACAATGGACGTGGAGACGTTTAATCGATTGAACACCCCGACGCGGCGTCGTCCTCGCCGTTCGCAGGAATCTAGCAGCACTACAACGAATAAGGATCATGAACTGTGAGTGTTAATCCAGACCGGGCCCGCCGTGTGGCTCAGGCCTTGAAGATATTTTCGATATTCGCATGGATCACTGGCGTTTGGCTCCTTATTCTCTGTGTTCGAATGTTCTTGCACTACGTTCTCCATATTGAAATGCCCGCGTGGACCAATATCATCGGCCAGCTCCACGGCCTGTTCTACATGGTCTATTTGGTGGCCACACTCAATCTTGGAACAAAGGCGCGATGGGAGCCAACAAAGTGGATTACCACGGCGCTCGCCGGCACTGTTCCCTTCTTGTCGTTCATCGTTGAGGCTCGGCGACGCAAGGAAGTTTCCGCAGCGTACAACCTCTAATTGCGTATCGACGTCGCGCACTACCTTTCGCTACCCGGTTCAACGTTTCGAACACCGCTGTGAAGCATAGCTTTGCAGCGGTTTTTTAAGGGCTTGCGCCATATCGCTTTTCGATATAAGGTATTGAATATCGATACATCGAAAAACGATAACCTCAAAGGAGGAGCGCCATGAACGCCCAGAAAGACGATGCCCTCCGCGGCGTCGCAAAAGAACGCCGTGACCTTGCTGCCAGCATTTTCGGCTTTGTCTTCTATATCGGTCTCATCGTTGTGAAGCCGCTGTCATCGCTATTTAGTCAGACAATCCAACATCCCGTTGCTGGTTTTATCGGCGACGCGGCAACCAACGGCAGCATCCCCATTGAATCCCTCCGGACTGCGACGGTCGTCATGTTCGCGATCGCAAGTGTGATCACTACCAGCACGCTTATCTTCGTAGCTGGCGCACTGCTGCTCGTGGCGAATAAAGCGCTCAAAGGTGAGCTATTTATCCCGCGAAATGTCACCCTTCTCAGCGCCTCGGGTATCGCAATGCTTATCTATTTTATTGGCATATTTATCGAACGGATGGCGGCCAATGCTACCGCAAGCCAGTTCGGAGGCACAGGATGGTTTGCCCAAGACCCATGGCTAGATAGTTCACTGTTTCCCACGTTTATTTTCATCACCGCCATCGGTCTGTTCGCCGTTGTTGTACGACGCGGCGTCAAACTCCAAGAAGATCAGGAGGGCCTGATCTAAATGAGCGAAGTGCACTGCCACCTGGACAAACTACTTGCAGAACGCAACCTGACACTGGCGGCGCTTGCCGACAAAGTAGGCGTCACGGTGGTCAACCTTTCAATCCTTAAAAACAACCGAGCGAAAGCAGTCAGATTCTCAACGCTTGTAGCGCTGTGCGAAGCACTCGACTGCCAGCCGGGGGACCTGTTCAGCGTCAAATAATACCCACGGAGAGTGATACCAATGCCTAAGCGAACAACCTTACGAATACTGGCTGCGATTGCAGTCCTTCTGCTCACAACAATTCTGGTCCTTACATGGTTTTTCGGGCCGATCCTCGGAGCGCTTTTCCTGGGACGTCCGGTATTTATGGTGACCACACCCCACCGCTACGCCACACTAGCTTTCGATTACGCGGAGAGTCAGGGGATTTACGCCGATACGCCCGAGTTCAAACAAGCACGCGAAAAAGCTGAAGCTGAGTTGACGAACGTACATTCAATCGAAGAAACCCATCCATTGATTGAATCTGTATTGAAAGCTGCTGGCGGCAAGCACTCTGGACTCATCTCCCCAGAAGACAACGTCGCAGCTACCACAGAAAACTCCGAAATGCCTACGGTGACCAACCAAGGAGACATTGTTACTGTACGTCTTCCATCCGTGGGGCACGGTCCTGTGGCGCAAGAATATGCCGACACTGCAGCCGAAGGGCTGGCAAAGCACATGCCAAATGCGTGCGGTGCGATTGTGGATCTACGTGGCAATGATGGAGGCGACATGGGTCCGATGATTGCCGGCATCAGTTCACTGATTCCCGACGGAGTAATCCTCACATTCAAAGGTAAGTTCTCCTCTGACGTAACGGTTTCAGGTTCAAGTGTGGCGGGAGGTGGCTCCCCGATCACCGCGAAGTCCGATCAAAAGTTCAACAAGCCAGTTGCCATCCTCACAGACAAGGAGACTGCAAGTTCCGCCGAAGCTACCCTCCTGGCTTTCCGCGGCCTGGAAAACGCAAAGAGCTTCGGAAAACCGACCGCAGGCTATGCCAGTGCGAACGTAGTATTGGACATGCCAGACGGTGCCGCGCTACGACTCACCATCTCAAAAGATGTGGCGCGGACCGGCGAGGAATTTGCAGAAGATCCTATCGCCCCCGACGTCGATACAGATGAACCGGAGGTTGCCGCAGCAGAATGGCTGCAGCAACAATGCGGCTAGCATGGATATATGAAGCTTCCACTCTTGTTGCTCGCCGGGCTTGGGGCCGCGCACGTTTACGGCCCCTCGCTCGGCGCTCGCCTGTTCAATCATCCCCTTTTTATACTCCCGCCGAGCCCCCGCCGATATTGCGAACTTGCGATCGATTTAGGTCAACGCTACGGAATCCATTCGAATTCACAGGCGGCACTGAAAGCGACCCTTGTCGCGAAGGCAAAAATGCAGCAAGTAGCCACGTTTGAAGAGGCGCACGCAATTTCCGACGCCGCGCTCAAAGCTTACGGTGGCGTACACTCCGGCGTCACCGAAACAACTACTGAACTCAATATCGAAAGCACCGCCAATGTGGCACGCAAAGAAGACACCGTGGTGGTAGACCTCCCTGGCTTTGGCCCGCTCGGGCAAGCAAATACAGTTTCTAAAGCGATTGTGCGAGAACTTTCTAAGGGCGCTCGGTCCGTCATTCTCGATTTACGTAACTCCTATGGCGGCGAGCTCACCAACATGCTCGCCGCCGTCAGCCCTCTCCTTCCAGAAGGCATCGCCCTGTCCTACCGGGGACGTGGCAATGAACTTGCTTCCGTCTCCATTCTGGACGGAACAATCAAAAATATCGAAGACAGCGACGTCATCGATTCCAAACAAAAGTTCAACGTCCCGGTAGCTTTGCTAATAGGCGAAAACACTTGCGATGTCGGAGAAATGATCGCGTTGGCTTTCCATGGCCAATCTAACGTACGTATGTTTGGTTCCCCTACCGCGGGCAAGACCTGCATCAATCTTGTTGTCCCCATGCCAGACAACACCAGCCTCAATATCACCACTAGCGCCATACTTACCCGCAACGGCGTGGAGTTTTGCGGCAACCCAGTCGAACCCGACGAACATCTCGATGACCCGTTCGACACAGCATTAGCCTGGGCAAACAGCGCCCAATAGCGCTCGACAAGGCGACCCCGGAACGCGATTCATATATCTTATTATACTCAATGTCGCTTTTTACACCATGTTGTGCCCAATTGGTGTATTTGGCGACAAAAC
>JAUMZC010000068.1 GCA_030528295.1 Corynebacterium sp. | reverse complement strand
CACACAGCCCCAAAACCCCAGGTTGCGGGGCCAACACCCATGCCCAAAACCAATTCCGCTGGCCATAGTGAAACAGTACAGGTAGGTATTCACTCACTGGGTAGAGCTAAACGGCGAGCTGCAGCAACAACGTCAACCCTCTCAACCCTCCCCCGCCTCAATCACGCTTTTGATCACATCGTATGACGTTATGAGTACGTCAATAGATGCTTCAATACGATCCTGCTCTCGCCGCAACTCCGCAATGGTTTCAGCACACATCGGCACCAGATTGCCAGCACGTTCGATTAAACACCGCAATATACTTCGAATGGTTGCGGTGGCGAGCCCGGCGTCGAGAAGCAAACGAATGTGACGCACAATTTCGACGTCGCGCTCACTATAGGTGCGGTAGCCAGCATTGCGCGCGGGCACCAACAACCCCTGTTCCTCGTACTAACGCAGCAGCCGCGTGAAAACATCAGTCCGATCTGCTATCTCCGAAATACGCATACCACTTGCCTTCACATCGATGTGAACGGTGATCCTAACACTATGCCTGATAAAAAATCGTTCTACACAATCGCAGGCTTTGCACTGCTCGTGTTTTGCACCGGAACCGCTGAATACCTAGTGGCTGGCATACTCCCACAACTGGCTAAAGACCTCTCGGTCAGCGTCGCAGCAACCGGCAAGCAGTAATCACATACGCAATCAGTGTGGCCATTGGCGGACCAATCGTTGCTGTATGCACCGCTAGGTTGCCTCGTAAACAGTTGACGTTAGCTCTGGGAATCATCTTTATTCTCGGCACAGCACTCACGGCACCCACAACCGGCGTAAGCGATGAAATTCAAACTCTCATACGTAAACCAGTGTTGCTTGCGGTAGGCGTTCTTTCCACCGCAACAATCGCGCCTCTCCAATCATTGGTTCTCACCCACGCGCATTCCGCCCCTACCTTATCGTTAGCTGTCAATGTTGGTGCGTTTAACCTTGCAAACGTTCAATCCTTCCTCGCTCACCCACACCGTGCTTACCGCGCCTAGTTGGCACAGTCTGTGACAAGCATCCCCGATTAAGAACATGCTCTTTCCTCCTACAACCGCCCAGGTATACACTGACCACTCTGATGGAAAACGGCTTCGACTTATTAGCAGCCTTACCTAGACCACCGCTCCTTATATGTGATTCCGATACCACAGCGGCAGGATTTCGCTTGAAGCTTCCTCCCCACAAGACCTCACAACGAAAGCAGTTGCTATCAGCTACATAGTTAAACCACCGTCACTATCAGGGACTCACGCCCTTAAGAACATGCCCATGTCGGGCTTCACTGCGTTTTAATTATGCCTAGTTCGCCAAAAAGACCAGATCAAAGAGATGAAAAACAAAACTCCGAAACCTAGGAACCCAAGCAAGGCTTCACCGTCAAACGATGCCCATACCGGTATTGGCCGTGAAGTGTCTGCCGCGTTAAAGGCTGCTCTGAATGCAACAATAAAATAAGATAGGCTGATCAGAGCACCTAAAACTGAAAACAACATTAAAACGAAACTTCCTTGTGATGGAGTGCCCGCATAGTAAAGAGCCGCTATAATCAGCAGTATCAACACAGTTGTTACAACTATGGGGAAAATCGGGAAGAATACAATAACCGTAACAATCACTAACCAAAGCAGTAATGCTGGACCAATCCCATGCCCTCCCAACAGCAATGTCCCAAAATGCCTCATCTTTATTCGACAAGCCATCGCCATGGATGCTTTACCTACCTGCACCCGTTGCTGATGATCGGACGCTTCAATTAAATCTGATCGCCATTCCTCGCCGTAGCGAGCACGTTCCCCTACCGGAACCAACCGAATTGCTTTTTCGACCAAACGGGCTGGCTTATCAGTTTTCCGAGAGTTGACCACCTTAGCACTCCTTTTGTATTACTTCATATCCAAGTGCAATTTTCGACTAATCCACTCACGACCACGATCCGTTAATTTGTACAGTCTCCGTCGCGGACCCGGGCGTGCATCGTCATCATCCCACCACGAAACAACAAACCCTTCACGTTCCAACCGATCCAATAAAGGATAAACAGTCCCCGTTGGACGTCCAGCAAGCTGCGAGAGACGCAGACCCCAAAGGTCCTCACTGGCAACATAAAGTTGGTAAATAACCGCCTTTGTTGCTGGTGTTATACGCAGGTAGATACCCATTCCCAACACTATCTATATAGATTTGAAATCAAGTACTAGATTGATAAAGTTAAATCCCTCACCAGGATTTCCTAAACACTGGAGAACGGCATTTCGTAAACATGCAAATGTGCCCACTTATAACAATCATTTGAACTCGACCGCTTTAGCTTCGCAGGAACAGGCCCGCAATCTAAGTGTCACCAGTAGCATCCAGCCATAGACACTAACAATCCCACAAGAACAGTTTCCTTATAGAAAACACAGGTGCGGCACTACTTGTAACTCAAGCCATTTACGTTGCATCCAACACTTAAGGGCGATGGGACTTTGCTCAGTCCTGAGAAAACGAAGGTGGCGAAGGTGACTTGATACGCAAACAGAATTTTTTAGTAGTAGCTCTAGTGGGAATAGCAACACTCACTGGCTGCAGTTTGACGAGAATCGGTATGCAGGACGGAACCGAATCCTCAATAATGCAGCAACCTCCAGGTGAAACTAAACCTCAGCTGGATACGGGCCGATACGCGACGTCGCCAATGAACATCGCTGAGGCGACGGATCCAACCATGGCCCGCTCAGTGGAGTCTTTTATTCTCGCCGAATACCTACCGCTTTCATACGAAGTTGATAGCGCACTCACGGATACCAAAGGCGCATTCAACATATTAGAACCCGAAAACCTCAACCTTCATTTGACGCGGAAACAAGTGGATATTTTGAAGCAGGATCCACCGCTGTATGGATTTTTATCCTCCGCCGCAGCACCGAAAGGACAGAGTGCTGTTCCGCAGGCAGCGATAAACCATGCAGTCCTTCGGTTTCATGACCCCGAAACTGCGCGGAGAGTAGCGCAAGCGGAACATGATCTGCTCGTAACCACTGGGGTTTCGCTTATCGAAGGCGATCAAGCCACCCCGGATGAAGCAATCCACATTGACGGGATGCCCGAATCATTTATCTCCACTGGACAGCAGGATGCACGCCAAACAGTCGACGTCGCTTCATACACCCCGTATCAGGAGTACGTGATTTACACGTGGGCGCAAGCACCAGTAGATAATGCTGATTAGGCTCGGGAATATGTTCAGAAAGCACTCGAACATCAGATTCCGTTACTGGAACAGTTTCCTTCTGTGATCACTGACGCAGGTTATGGAAGCACTGACCAACTCCCTGCCACCGACCCGGGCAACACGCTCACCTACACACTGCCGTACCTTGACAACACACAACATAAATGGCCCACTGGATCATTCGGCCCACGAGGTATTGCAGCACAGTTCTCTGACTCTCAGGTTCCCTACGATGCACTCATGGCACACGGTGTTGCACATATTGGTAGGCAACACTCCTACGTATTCCGTGCCCAAAGTGAAACTGACGCGCAAGCAGTTCTAAATACGTTTATTCAATCGAATATCCGAGAAGGAGGATCAGAATACGAAGACCCTCAAGGCGTGCTCGATACAAGATGCACCGTGACCAAACAATCATCAGGACAACGGTACGATTGCTTCATTCTCCATGGGCATTATCTAGGTTATGTCACCGACAACTCAAAGACTGCAAATCCAAACAACGATGAAACACAAAAAGAAGTCTCACAAAAAGCAGCAGCCCAATACCTCATTCTGCAACACGCCGCGTAAATACCTACAAAAATAACCCCCTTTTAACCTGAATATACAGGCCAAGGGGGCTAAAAATCAATTACTTGGCAGCCATTGGAGGTGCAACTAGATCAAGCAGCAAGTCCATATCGAAAGGAACTGCCCAATCGAAGTCCCAAGCGAAGCTTCCAAGATAGAAATCAAGTAACCAAGACATGTAATCCTCCAAATTGAAATATTGAATCAGGACGCCCTAATTTTAGAACGATCGATAATATGATCTAAAATTGACGCATCACCATCTACACCCGATAAACTACCCCGCAACAATTCCGAGCAACCCATAACGCACAATTCATATGATGTATTTGCCAAGGAATCCGCGAATACCCTATCCACCCAAGTTTGAGCCGCAGCGGCACTGCAAGACTAGATCGACGTGCACAACTCAAAGTTTCGGAACTGGCAACCAACGTTGAAAAGCGAAAAGCTACTTCACGACGCCGCGACCGCCGCACCGTTTCCTACCTCCGCGGCCGAATAAATCCCCACACAGCAAGCACCACGAGTGAACCTGCAACAGCGCTGGCCCAAGTGCTTATTTCATAGATCCCTTGATTGAAATCCACGTTATACACGTATGAACCTAAAGCACCGCCCACGACCGATCCGAGTATTCCCAATATGGTGGTTACGATGCAGCCGCCGCCTTGCCTGCCAGGCATGACAAATTTTGCGATAGTACCGGCAACAAACCCTAGGACAATCCACGCTACAATGCTCATTTGTTTTCATTCGCTAGTCTCTTCAGCACGCCCAGTGCAGAAGCTCCGTAACCCCCGCCAAATAAGATTGCGTGTACGAGCAGCGGTGGGAGTTGATACCAAGGCACGCGTTCTCGCCACCCTTCAGCCAGTGGGTATTCCTGATTGTATGCGGCGAATGCTGCATCGCTGAAACCGCCGAACAACAGCATCATTGCTAAGTCGATTTCGCGGTGCGCATAATGGGCCGCCGGATCGATGAGCCAACTGTTGCCTTCTCGATCAACTAGTCTATTTCCACCCCACAGATCGCCGTGGACTAGCGACGGCGGCTCGGAAGGACCACAGAATTCTGCCGCTCGCGGAACAATTGATTCAAACAGTTGTTCAGCATCTCCGCTGATCACCTTCTCATCGACGGCGCGTTTGAGCAACGGGCGAAGACGACGTTCAACGTAGAATTCCGCCCAGGATTGTGTTGGCGTGAGATCAACTTCTACCGATCCGATATAGCCAGATTCATCACCATCTAGTCCCCCGAAATATGGCTGCACTTCACGATGCAAACGGGCTAAATTCTTACCGAATGAGGGTTCGGTTTCGGGACTGGGTCTGCCTTCGTCGATCCATTCAAGCACCAATCCCCTTGGCGATGACACAATCACTTCAGGCACCCGCAATGCTGTGGGTGCTGTAGCACGGAGTGCTGCTAGTCCACGTTGTTCACGTTCGAACATCTCATGGCGAGGCCTTGGATGCGTCTTCAAAAAGAATGTTCCATCAGGACCTTCAAGGCGGAACGCATTGTTAATGTCTCCGCCATGGACAGGCACGATCTTTGTGACGTGGAGATCTGCAATGAGTTCTTCAGGAAGATCATTGAACATATAACCGAGGCTAGCAAACCTGCGCTTTATGTTGTTGGAGCTTGTGTTGGCCCGGTAGAAACACGCCACGAAGCGGACTGTCTCCATTCCTGGAGAATCCTCGCATACTCACCACCTGCGGCTTCAAGTTCCGCCGGCGTCCCGTATTCCGCAACCTTGCCGCTTTTCATCACGAGCACGGCGTCGGCAATCGCCAACGTAGCGGGTCGATGCGTAACAATAACCGTGGTGTAGTGCTCGCGAATCTGATCTATCGATCGAACAAGTGCACGTTCATTTTTGGTGTCCAATGCTGAAGTTGCTTCGTCGATAAGAAGGAATCGCGCGGGCTTCGCCAATGCTCGAGCAATGCCCATGCGTTGTCGTTCGCCACCGGACAACTGTGCGCCAAGCTCCCCTACCGGCGTGTCCCATCCTTGACTCGAACCTTCGATCATAGGGGTTAGTTGCGCGATATCTGCAAGTTCATCGAGGCGTTGTTCAGTGATATCTGGATTAATCGCCGCAATATTGTCCCGAAGCGTTCCTTCTGCAAGTACTGTTTGCTGGAACACGACGGTAGCGTTCGCACGGAGATCGCCCGTACTTGCGATAGGCTCTCCGGTTTCATGAAGGCTCATGCTGCCACTCGTCAACGGCAACAATCCGGCCAACGCTTTTACAAGAGTTGTTTTACCACTCCCCGAGCGACCAATGATTACAGTGACCGTACCTGGGCGCAGTTGCAGATCGACGTCGATAAGCCCATGTGTTCCATCGGGGTAGGTAACGCACAATTCTTTGGCGGTCACATACGGCGCCGAAGCCAGCGGTTGAACAGGCGAAACCGGCGGCGTATCAATAACTCGCCGCACTTCCTGCAACGTTCTTTCAATTCCAACCACGCCCGCAATCGAACCTGCAATCGTTGTCACATGCTCCACTACCCGCAATAAAACAATCACCAACACCGCCGCAGAAACAGCATCGAGGGAACCGTTCTCGTACGCCGCCCATGCCGCAATACCGAAACCGAGCAACACAATTTGAAGCACAAGGCTAAATAAGAACTGTCCCGGTATTTGCCATAGCAGGAGTTTGAACACACGTGCCTTTGAATTTTTAATGGCATCAGTGACGAACTTCTGTCCGATTTCGGTGCTGCGCGCCGTGCGCAATGAAGGCTGCGCCCAAGCGTATTCAAACAGCCGGGTATCCATCTCTTCCACCGCATGACTAAACTGTTGTTCTGAACGAGTTTCGATCCTCATTCCGGACCACAATGCGATGAGTGCCGCAATTCCGCCGAATACCGTCACCACTGCCACAGGCGGCGATATCCACAGCAATCCGATCCCTAATGCGAATATAAAAACAGCGGCGGTGATGATCGGTGTAACCATCAGGATAATGCTCGACGTCGCCTCCACTGCCCTGGAAGAAACAAGCGTTCTTAGAGAAGCTATTCGCTTTTGATTCAATGTTTCATCCGGCCAGGTCAGCACCGCTTCTGGCGTCCGTTGATGAATTATTCGCATCACAAAAACGCCCAGTTCAGAGCCTTCTTTCGCAGACGCAATATCCATAAACCACACCGAAATAATCAGCGCTAGAAATAGCAGCATCCACCACATCGCATTCCCGGGATTTGGTCCGAATGTATAGCCTAATAGCGGAAATAATGCCAGAACAGCACATGCTTGCAATACCGCCGAAATAACGGTGAGCGCCACGTACTTCCAGAAGATGCTACTGCCACCAGAAATGGCGTAAATGTTTTTTAACATTTATTCTCCTCCTCGACTGACGACGCCCCGACCCGCCAAAGGTTGGCATATACCCCACCGCGGTGCATCAACTGGTTATGTGTTCCATCTTCAACAATGGCTCCACGTTCGAGAACAATAATTCGATCAGCGTCTCGTATCGTGTGGAGTCTGTGGGCGATCATTACTACCGTCCGTCCTTGCAACAAGCGGTTGAGACCTTGGCGAATTGCCCACTCAGAATCTGGATCAGCCGCCGCTGTCGCCTCGTCCAAAATAACGATTGGTGTATCGGCCAATAATGCACGCGCAATACCGATACGTTGCCGCTCCCCACCTGACAAGCGAGAAGAATCGACGATAGTTTCGTACCCCTGAGGAAGCTCTGCAATCACATGATGAATACTCGCTGCTTTCGCTGCGGCGATAACGTCTTCATCACTGGCTTCTGGGCGAGTCAAGGCAATATTTTCGCGGACGGTAGCGCGGATTAATTGGACATCTTGCAAGAGGATTGTGACCTTGGCATACAGCTCATCTTGCGATAAATCTCGAATATCTTTCCCATCGATACTCACGGAACCTGACTGAGGATCCCACAACCGCGCCAATAATGTAGCGATGGTTGATTTACCCGCTCCTGAACTTCCTACGATCGCTGTAATTTTCCCTTTCTCCAACTCCAGGTTGAAATGTTCCAGCACGTTATCGCCCGAACTATATCCAAATGTCACATCTCGAAAACAAACGTGACCTGCGGGAACTTCCCGATTCCGCGGCGACGTCAAACTCGGGGTAGCCAGCAACACTTCGAGATTGTTGCGCGTCTCTAACCCATCCATAACCGCACCAATGTTCGTAGATATTCCTATGAGTTGGCCGCCAAACGACGTCCCTAGAATCAGGAATGGAATCAGATCAACCGGCGTGCACCACCCAAGTTGCACAAACAACCAGCCAGTAAGAACAAGAATTCCCAACACGGTTATTGGTCGATTAATCATTACCGCTCGAATTTTCGTTAACGCCGTTTCTTTCTGCCAACCTGCGATGAAGTCACCAACACCCTGCAATGTCTTTGGTAACGGCACCACCGACGATGGACCGAAAATCTGCGCATGCTGCCGAGTATTCAAATATGTTTGCGCTTGTCCCGTCGCAATCGCGATATATCGTTGCGATGTAGTCACCTTCGCGCGATCACGAATAGAAATTCGCATCATCACGTAAATAAACACGGCAATAGGAACAAGCAACACCAGCGCAAATCGCCATTGGACGTAGAACAAATACACCAGTGCTGCCAGTGGAGTCACTATCGCAGCAACTAAATCCAACGCTGCGTGAGTGATGAGGTAATGCAGCGCCGTCACATCATCGCCGACAAGTTTTTTCACATCACTCGATTTGCGGTCTGCAAACCACCCGAGCGGCAGCGAACTTATTTTCCCCATAATTCGCTGTCGGGTCATTGCTGCAAACCGAGCGTCAAACAGATGCATGAACAATAGCAGTATTGAACTCCCACCTGTAGTGATACCCAAGATGATCAAGGCGTTCATTCCAAGTGAAACAAATTCCTCGCGGCGTCCTCCTTCCATAAACAAACGCGCGACTTCCGCGAAAAGAATAAACGGCATGATTTGCAGCACAGCAAGTATCGCCTGAATAATCCCTCCAACGATGAACGCCGGTTTCGCTGGAGCAAGTATGGATTGCTGCGGGTTTTCGCTCTCTGAAAAAGCATCCGCTTCTTGCGAAACTTCGAGCACATCTTGCTCTTCCAGCGACCTTGACTTCCCCATGGCTCGACCTCGAACCCAATACGCCTGCGAATGTAGCGTGGAACGATTTAAACCGAATTCGTTTTGCAGCAACGTTTTCGCTTGGCGGGTTGCAACAGTTTCCGCCGTCACCCACGCATACCAACCAGTCCAATCTCTGCCTGATAATGCTTGAGCCAGCGCACTACCATTAGGAAGTTCCTTCACCCAGTGCGCCTGGATATTCGGCCCCTTAGGGAGCGGAACTTCCACGTCATATTCGCTGTGTTGTTCCAAGATCACGATCACTTGACGCTCTTGCGGTATCGACTGGGCTAACGCAAAAATTGCCGGATATGACGCAAGATCACCGAGGAATAAATAGCCTTTCGGCGGCGGGTCAAGCAATTCGAATGGCTGTTCACCATAACGCATCGCAGCTATGACGTCGCCTGTTTTGCAGTTTGACGCCCAGTGAGACGCTGGGCCTTTCGGCTCGTGGAGCACAAAATCGACGGCCAGCAACCCATTGCTTGGATCAGTTTCCGCCAAGGTATATCCACGTTGAAACTCTTTCGAACTTCCTTCCGGATCCGGAAACCATGCCCGAATCCAGTTTCCAGGTTGTTCCCCCTCCGGTTGAAGCAGCGTTTCTGACCGCATCCATACCCGAACAAAGTGCGGCGCTCGATACTCTTTGCGCACCACCGTGAGCGCATGTTCTTTCGCCCCCAAGGTTTTTAATACAGCACCTTGGATACCCTTACCCATAGACTTTGACCTTTCGTTGGCACACAAAAGCAAAGTTGATCCAGGGGCTGCTGCTCAACTGAACTCAAAAAGCACTCGATCAACGCACTTCCCGAGTATTGTGGGACCACAATAACACACAAAAACCACGCATGAACAGGAACTCTCATGGCCTTATCGACGTCCCGCGCATCCATTAGCTCAGAACGTTTAGCGCTCCTCGAACAAGGGGTCGTTGAATCCAAAACGCTCACGGAAGCACTGGCTGTTAATCAAACCGAATTATTTCGAACAGTATTTCCAGACGCTTCATCCGAACTGTTGAATGAGATCGCCGCCACCGAAACACTTGGCATCGCTGCCCGCATGCGCACCATTGGTGCGGCACTATTGACGCATTTGCCGGAATCGTCTGTCGCACGTTTAGTCGATCATACTTCGGACACTGCCCGAGGTTGGTGGTGTTTCTGGATTGCCAGCAATCCCGAGATTGACACACCCGAACACATACTTACCAGGATCCAACCAAGCGCCGATGACCCCCACTTTGCAGTCCGCGAATGGGCCTGGCTTGCCACCCGGCCAAAATTATCCGAACGTCTAAACGAGAGTATCCAAGTGCTATCCACATGGACGGATTCCGATTCCGAACGGATTCGCCGTTTTGCAAGTGAATCACTCCGCCCCCGCGGCGTTTGGTGCAAACATATTGCCGAACTTAAGAAACATCCAGAACTTGGATCACCCATTCTAGAACCACTACGATCCGACACATCGAAATACGTCCAGGATTCCGTAGCCAACTGGATTAACGACGCCGCAAAATCCCAACCCGAGTGGGCACTTGAACTTGCGGCTCGGTGGTCGTCCGAAAGCCCAACACCGCAAACTCAACGCATTGTCCGCCGCGGGCTGCGCTCAATGTAAGACCATTCATCCAGTGCCTTACGCAAGTCCGTAGTGACGAGCGTAAGGATCCCAATTAGCATCTTTGTGCGGCTCATATTCGATCTCAACCGCCACTTGCTCAGCAATCTCAGAACCATGAAAAAGTTCGATTAGCGCCACGGTCATATCCATCCCCGCCACCCACTTAAACGCACGCTTGTTCGAAGTCGCCCGATACCCATCCAGTAATCCTGCTGCAGCCAACACCGCGGAACCGGTGCATACCGACGCAATCACCGTCGCCCCGCGCGCCCATCTCGAAACATCATTCAAAAAATCCGCATCGTGCACGAGCGCACGAGTCCCCATTCCTCCCGGCACCAGAACAATATCCACTTCATGCGCATCTGTTAGCGAATCAGTAGCAAAAACCTGCACATCCTGCGCGCTCCGAACCAAAAACGTCGAGCACCTCAAAGCCCTCAAACAACAACACACCTACACGCACGCCGCTCATTCTACGCCGCAGCTTTACGACGCCCAGCAGCTGCGCGCCGTCGAAAAGCATCCGGAAATTCGAACAAACCAAACCTAATTGAAGGATAAAAATTTCCTTTTGTGCCCATATGCAACATAAAAACAAAGTGCGCAAAACCTATTGTGACCTGCAAAAATTCCTGGATTTACCCTTGCGTCAACTTCACTACAGTGGTAGAATAAATGATAACAACATCGGCAGGGACCTCACACAACATCCAACCTTCAGCTTTGGGAGGGGGTGAAATTTTGAGCACGGCATTTTATGCAATCGAATCAGTGGGCAACACCCACGGTTCCCGACAACGCGCGGCCAACCGCCTGATGTTCGAACTCCAGTTGGATGCATATTCGGAGCTAGACAGCTTAGACTGTCTGGGCCGCCATGCTGCGCGAATCGCAACCACAATCGGAATTACCGCGTACGCGCAAGAACAATGGACCCTCTTCATGGATTTTCTCCATCGGTGGCTACCCAAGTTCCGTAAACACTTACGAGCCAAAGCGCATTTACAGTTCGACCATTTCCGCAAGCTATTGAGCGTACTCACAAAAGTGGAGGGCACCCTTCCCGAAGGTTTGGACTACGCAAACATAATGGCGGAAATCGACACATTTCTTGTCCGGCGCACCACCGCCACCCAGCCACATCAAGCCACACCGACCCCCGCGGAACTGGCCCGCAAACTTAAAAAATACCTTGAAGCTCGGCGCTTCAACGCGACAAGTCAAAACGCCGACGACCATTGCAGAGCAAGCTTCTATCCTACGACCACACCGGGCCTTTCCTGCATGAGCTGGACCGGACCCGCCGATTCTGTATTGATGGTCGAACGAGCAATCCAGAACTTCGCAAAGAAACACGACCTCAGTTTCGCTAAAGCCTGCGAAACGTACCTCAGCCAGCACCCAGACCACCAACAACACACGACGATCACTCTGCTCGGATTCGCAGAAACACCCGACGATCCAGTTCCCACATACCTTGTTGGCGCTGGAGAACTCACACCACAACAGCAGCAATCGCTACAACGCGCGAAGATCAAATACCACTGCATTTTTGAAGTTGTAAATCTTCTTCGCGCCGACTACTCACCAACCCTCGCGCAACACGCCTTTGTAAAACTCCGCGACGGAACCTGTCGATTCCCCGGATGCACCAAAGATGCACTCCACTGCCAAACCGACCATGTAATCAGTCATGCCGACGGCGGTTGGACCGCAACGGGTAATCTTCAAAGCCTGTGCCAGCACCATCACAACATGAAGACGGACCGACGCATCCGAGCCACCATGGATTCATACGGGGTGGTGACTTGGTACTTCCCCAACGGCGACGTCGTCACCACCGAGCCCAGCGGAAAACTCGCCGGTGTACAAAGTAATCCCAAAGCGATCTCCACTCGATGGGGAAAGCACACTCCCGCCGAAACCAATACCGAACCCCCAAGTAACAACGGCCTCGGCAACTGGGGATACACCATCAAAAACAAACTCGCGCGCATGCAAAAACACATCAAACACAAAGCACCCCCAAAACCGCCTGAAACGCCGTAGCCTCGGTGGCACCAGCACTGCCGAGGCCACTTGGCATGCCCGCTGACTGCCCTAAGCTTCTCACACGGCATACGCTTCAGATACCGAAACTGCCCCGTCGGATAGCGGGGCAGTTTCGTTTCTCTCACCTAACGTGGAGCTAAGGGGAATCGAACCCCTGACCTTCTCGATGCGAACGAGACGCGCTACCAACTGCGCCATAGCCCCAACACCAGCGATAATACGCCGGTTTATTGAAGGATAAAAATCACGGTCAGCTCACGCGGCGTGGCGACCGCTCGACGTAGTCATCGTCTTGGTAGTAGTCCGAACCGTGGGCATAGCCCAAGTATTCGAAGTCGGGGCTTTCATCGTCCACTTCCAGCACCACGGCACCCGGACGACGCAACCTCGCGGGGATGCCAAGTTCCTCATCCTGGGCGTTTCGCACGCCGAGGCGGGCACGGCGTAATTGTCGAATACGACGGTCGCGCAGCTCATTCTCGGCACGGACCTGCTGGCGCAGCACAAACAGGTAAATACACAGCAGACCACCCGCAATGCTCGGGGCAAGCCAAGCCATACCGCCAACGATGGTGCCAATGATAAGTGTCACCACGAGCGCGGCCAACAGGATCATAAATGTGCGTTGGCGGCGTTGATAACGGGTTGAGCGGTTGGCAGCATCGGCGACTGGGTCGTAGCCGCCGCGGCCGCGACGTCGTTCTGCAAACTCGCGGTCTTCGTCAGTGAGTTCGAATTCTTGCTCCTCGGCAGCCAGCGCTTCGGACTCATCAAATTCGTCAATTGGTTCGTCTTCGTCGGCGGCGGGGTGCAGCATGTCGCCGGGCGAAATGTAGGCATCGCTGTAATCGTAAGCCTCATCCTCATCGATCTCGGCGACCGGGAATTCAATAACCTCGGGAACTTCCTCGGATTTTGGTCGCTCAAGTTTTTGAGTAACAGCCGCAATGAGGTTTTTCGCCGGACTCGGCTCGTCTTCAAAAACGATTTCGGTTTCCTGGGGGTCGACGTCCGCGATTTCCTCCGGTTCTTCGCGGCGCACAGGGCGGGGTCGACGTGGCTGCACAAGATCACCACTGCCACCTTCGTATACAACGCGAGTGTCATCGAAAGCTTCGCCGGCTCGGCTAATTGGCTTTTGACTACGCAACACCAACGGCGCGAGCACAAAAAGCCAAACTGCCACGATAAGCCCGATTACTAATCCTCCGGACACGCGCGTACCCCTTTCGTCTATTCACATCTGTCACTTCAGTTACCAGTCAACCCTAGCGATTGGGACGAAAGTTCCGTGGCGCCACGCCGATTTTATGCTCAGAATACTCGTCACTTTTGGAGAATTTGATCGATTAAGAATCAACCCACACAAAGCCTGAAAAGTACTCATCTAGGCACTTCAGAGATGGGTTTCACTCACAGGATACGGCCAGAATCCCGCAACCTATTTACGGCCGTTTGTGCGAAATCATCTCGCGTTATCGCAACGAGATGATGATCCCGCCATTCACCGTTAATGTGAATATTGCGTCTCAAAAAGCCTTCATTTCTGCAACCACAATGTTCAAGCACTTTCCCCGAAGCGGCATTCTCGGGCAAATACGTGGCGGTCACCCGATGCAAACCAACCCGATGGAATGCATGGTCAATTCCCAGCGCTACTGCGGCGGTGGCCACACCGCGGCCCGTCGCCGCAGAATGCACCCAATAACCAATCCAACAATCACTGACCACACCATGCTGAATATTGCCCAGCGTCACCTGGCCAATAAAACTGCCATCAAGATCAATGGCCATGGGAAGGATAACCCCCGCATTCGCACTCGAACGCAGGGCTAATACGGTACCCAACCAGGTGTTTAAGGTATGCGCGGCCTCCCAAGTTGTTTCCACGGTCGGTTCCACTGCCTGCAAAATGTCCTGATCACTTAAGCGTTTCGCCCGCCATTGTGCGCCATCGCTGATGCTGAGTGGGCGGAGCTGTACGGTCGAGCCGTCGATAAGCGTTACCACTGGCGTAAGTTCCGGCCAACCAGGATGGCGAGGATGCGGCTGAGAACCTCGGAAAAAGGATTTGAACATTATCTACTTTTGGGAGAGGAAAATAACGTCTACTTCATCGCCCGGACGGACT
>JAUMZC010000067.1 GCA_030528295.1 Corynebacterium sp. | reverse complement strand
AACAGCCCCAAAACCCCAGGTCACGGGGCCAACACCCACGCCAAAAAACGACAAACGCACATTCGACTACTGGGACGAAAATGCCATCCGGAAGGAAATACCGTCGTTCCTCTGCAAATACTTAACTCAATTGCTTCCTAACGCTGACGTGCACCGCGGTATCGTTCGGTGCGGATTTCCTCAAACCCAGGAGTCTCCCCTTGCTGTAGCCGCAGCCAAACTTGCTCGAATACTTCCCGATGCGGCATCAGCAGCGGGATCCCTTCGAACAGTGGAGAAACAGTTGCACTGCGCCACAACAAATACAAAGGCGCTTTCCAGGTCTCCATCGGTTTCGTGCCGCTTGATCCAGGCAGCCACCCACCAGGCAGAAAATACCTGCGGCCACTTCCTGTACGTTTTGCTTCGACCACAAGGTCGCGGTCTTGGAGTTCAGTGCCAGCAGCTTGAATGTCCTTGGTTTTCCAGCCATTCCATCGGCGAATATTCACATCAGAGGGATTCACAAGCGCGGCAAGTTGGAGGTAGTACCGTGCGGCATCAGTGCCTATCTCAAAATGCTGCGCAATCGATGCAACGATATCCGGAGCACTCTGTAGCGGGTCCCACGCGCAACCTTCAAACGGGCAATCCCCCTGCAAGCTTTCAATCAGATTGTTGAGGTGGCCGTCGAGAAGCAATCGCAATGATTGGGTTTGCAAACTGCGGTGATGCGCACGCAGCAACGCCTCGTCTTTATCCTCCCCGAAGTCTATGGTGGCGAAGTACTGTTGATATTCACTTTCAGAAAGACGTTGAGCTTTCAGAGCATCATTAAGTGCGGTGAGCTTCTGAGCAATAACTCGGCGACGAGGATCGCGAGAGCCAAACGTTTCAGCAAGGAGAAGCAGAGCAGCTAGATACTGGCTTACTGCTGGGTAGTCTCGTGGATTTTTCTTCAACAATGTGAAATCATCCGAGAGTAGTTGTCCGAGGATTTCATCCATGGAATTCCAGAAATGGGAATACAGCAGGAAGAACTCTTCTTCTTTCAGGCGCAACGAACTTGCAGGAACCTTCTTGTTCCAGCACTTAATCACGGCGTCGACATCCACAACACCATTGATATAGCTCATCGGATCGTGTGCGGGAACAGCGGCAGAAACCAAGTCACGAAGAACACCCTCGTAATGATCCTTTTCCACACGTACCGCTTTAGCCTCTCGCAGACTGAACCCGAGGACTTCCCGCTGCGCTTTGGTGAGATTCGTCTTAGTGCAACAATCAGCTTCAACAAATCCACCGAAAATATGAGTCACCGCAGACGGGGTCAATCCTGTTTCTCTCGAAATGGCTGCCGCAACTGCAGGGTCCAATTGCCGCGCAACAAGGTTATTTTCAATCGCCTCCAAACATGCAAGGAACTCAGCAGCTGGCAATGGCGCAAACTCTTCCTGCTGCACAGGGAAACCACCCACGCTTGTGACGCTTGCTTTACCCCAGACATAGCGCAATTCGTCTTCATCGTCAGAATCCCAGTCCCAGTCACAATCAATCACTAAACAACCATCGACGACCGTTTCCCCCTCCAACACGTCCAAATCATCAACATCACCAAGATTTACGGTGAGGTAACGCCATTCTGAACCGAAAATTCCCGCTTTGGTTGCTTGCTTCAAGAACCAAATCAGCTCACGTAACTCCTGGTGATCCACTAACACTGGGATCAGCGGTGCCCCTAGAAGACCGATGATATTGCGTTCATTACCTGCCAGTTCTAGCCATGGGACTGAATCAAAGTCGCCAGAGCACGCTTCAGCTTTCGAAGAGTCCGCCATGAATTTCGATAATTGCATCACCCGAGCGGTCACTTCTTGAGGATTTGTCCATCGCACATCCTCCATAAACACCGAAAGACCCTTCAACGCTTTCTCTGTAACCACCGTGCCGCCGAGCGCTGACGTCGATTGGTTGGGCGTCGATAAGCTCTGGAATTGCTGACCGTAACGCACTGCATCACCCGCAATGGAAAGAACCGCATCAATCAACAGAGCATCGTCGGTCCCGAGCTGTTGTTGCACGAGTTCCCTCGCCGATGTTTTCGAATTTTCGAATGCATGTAGCAAAGCCTCAGCCTGCGCCCGCGAATAGTTGCGCATCGCTGTGCTCGTCTCGACGTCGCGCGGCCGCAGCTGGTGCCACGCAAACAACGGTAATCTTTTCACACCCCGAACTGCTGAATATTCTTCAATTGGCAAATAGGTTTTATCGTCCGCGCCTAGGGCATATAGATTGGCATTTCCATCAACCAACCACACACCGCCACCTGGTCGCGCAATCACCGCCTCCAAGTGTTCCACATCAGAAAATACTCCGAATTGGTTTACCAGGGTGCGGCGACCGTTCGATTCAAACACCAAATTCACGTGCATTCCGTTGCATACACCAAACGGACTTTCGGTAGTTGTAGGCTGTGCCGGAATGATAACTGTTTTCTCGAAATTTAAGTCCGCAGAATTCAATAAATCCTCGAGATCAAAACCTAGATCTAACACACCAAGACTCTGGAGAAAATCCCGCGTTGTGCCTTCAACAACGACCGTAAAGTCCTTTTTCACATATTTCAGCACGGGGTTATGGTCAGGGTTATGACGGGTTGCCGGGTGATATATGCCAGCAATATACACCGGTGAATCAGGCGCTCCATTTGCGAATACTCGCCCATAGTCGACGTTTTCATTGTATTCGTACGGTCGAATCCGGCCTGCGCCAGTAATACGACCGTCGGCCATTGAAATTGATGTATCCTCACTGGCGTAAAATGCACGACTGACTTCTTTTGTTGTATCTGTGCCAAGCCAATGCAATAACCTATTCCTGGAATTTTTCGTTGAAAAATCGATGAGTACATCGTCGCCAATATGACGAATAGTGTTGATATCTTCACAATTTGCAGGCAATGTCCCGGAAAGAATGCTTTCGGAGCCATCAAGAATCTCAAATTCTGTACCGGCTTGCAGAACTGCGGCGGGAAAGTCCTCGAGTACTCGCCAATCATGACGCTTGTCTTTGTCTGTGTGGTTCTGGATACGCTCAATTGCATCTTCAAACACCGGCCACGTCAATTCCGCCAACACTCCAGCGCGCACGGCCGCTTGAAGATTATCCACTGCGTTATATGCAAACATTTTCGCAATGCGTTCCGGATCAAATTGGTAGATGACCGGATTGCTAAAATCGCTGGATTCTTCTACTATTTTCGCGATGTTTTCGAAACTCCCTTGGCTGCGGTAAAGCTGCTCTGCAAGGGAATCCATTTTTGCCCGTAGCAGCTTCCTCGAACCGGCGTATTTGATAAACGTCGCTGCCTGGGTTGCGATTTTGCTCCCTGCAAGATTTCGCATTGCAATCTCAGCGCATTGCTTGTGTTCGGCAACATACACAAGCGGGCGACGACAATGATCAAAACGCTTATCTAGCCACAAATCCCACCGGAGACTGCAATTCCAAACTTCGTATAGTTTCGGGGCAAACGTTGCACCATATTGCAATAATGCATCGATAATATTCGGCGAAAGGTAATGCAGCGGTATTTCGAATTCCTTCCCCTCCAACCGCTCACCTGCGTGATCGATCTCAGTGAGAAGTGCTGCTGGGTCTTCCTGAAACTCTTTAAAACCAAGACCGTGGAGGAACGTATGCAACCATTGCACGTGTTCCGTGCGACGAAGTCGAAGTTCCTGGAGCGCACCGCAAGCTTCTAACAACGCAAAATACTCGGCAACGTTCAGCGATTTTGGTTTTTGCTTGAGCAGGAATTCCCGCAAGGAACCATCTTTCGAAGCACACACCACTAGTGTCTTGTTAATTTGCTTCCAGAACGCGCCAGGTGCATTCAATACTGCCCGAGACGTGAATAACTCCCGCACAATTTCACGCTCCACAGCCGCTGCTGCTAGCCCCGCTGCCGCACCAAGCTTGCGTAAGTCTCGAACAGCATCAGCGTATGGTGCAGTCCCAGCAGCGAGCTGTGCTCGATGAATGCTTATGACGTAGTGAAATGCTGCGGTTGGATCATCACACCGATCAAGTATGTTGTTACTTTCAGCTTTAAGTTCCTTGGCGCCAATAATCCCCATATGTGCAAATTCCAGAAATGCGCCCTGGTGACGTTCCGGATCTAACTGGAGCGAATATGACAATTCGCATTGACGAGCTTTGCCGAAATATTGTTTCGCATAGTGCGAATTCCCTGCATAAAACCAAATACGAGCGATTTCTTCAAATAGTGTGGGCAGGAAATGCGGAGCTGACGAGGACAGCCTACCCGCCAAGACGTCAAAACGTTGTTTTACTTTTCCCGGGACTGATATGGCGTTTCGTCGGCTCCATTCGAGATCCTTGACCAGATTTAACGCATGGTGCGCATTATCGGGATCCTGCAAAATTGGCCAGTCAGGAAACCCAGCTGCGCGATGACCGCATACACCAACCTTGGTGGCGTACTGAAGCTTCCCACCAAACATTTGTGCAATGGTTTCCGTCACCGTTACCAACGGTTCAGACACCAATCTGACAACCTGCTGATCTGCAACGTTACATACGGCAGCGTACATTGGGACCGCATTGCTGTAATGCTCCTTGGTAGCTTCAGACAGCGGCCGCACTTCATTTTCTGTCAGGGCACGTGTACCCATACTATTTCACCTTTAACTGCAAAAATAAATTATATAAAAAAATTGTAATTGAAATGACTGATTGCCCCCGAACAATGTTGCCGGAGGCAATCAAGTGTCACCCGTTAATCAACGGCGTTTGCGATAACGCGTGGTGACGACTTCTTCATAGCCGGGTGTATCACCGCTCATGTACCGTCGCCACACACTCTCAAATAATTGCTTCGCCGGCACGGTGAGAGGATTTCCTGATAACACAGGGCGCATACTTGAATCTCGCCACACGAAATAGTGCGGAATTTTCCAAGCCTCAACCGGTTTACTTCCACCGCGGCCCGGCACCCAACCACCGTGGATAAACCGTGTTCGACCGGCACCAACACGTTTTGCTTCGAGGATGAATCCGTGATCCAACAATTCCGTTGCGGCCTGGTCAATGTGCTGCTTCCGCCAATCATTCCACTCGCGAATGTTTTTGTCACTTGGATAGGGCATTGCGAGTAATTGCAGGAAATACCGCGCAGCATTCTCACTGACATGAAGCTCAGTTGCCACCTCAGCAACAATTTCCGGCGCACTCACTAATGGATCTTGTGAACAACCAGAAACGTCATACACATGCTTCAAATCGTCGATCAACGCATCCAAGTGCCCACCGAGCAATACCTGCAGGCCAAGATACGAAATGTCCGTATACTCAACAACTGAATATTCGGACCCCAACGGGTACTTTGCAGCAAGTTCTTGATACTTTTTCGACGCATTGGTCTTTTCCACCCAAGCATCACGCAGAACTTCGAGCTTTTTCGCGATCTCTGGACGGCACGGATCATTTAACTTGCGTGTCGTCGCAAGATACAACAGATTATCAAGCAGACCGAGGCTCACAGCGCTTCCCATGGAATCGTCGATCGTCAACATATGTGCCGGCTGGTAAAGCTTTCTTGTCACATCAATTGATGATTGGAGGTTCACGATTTCAGCATCGCTGAGTACTATCACATGCTCAGGAACTTCCTGTTTCCAGCACTGGAGCACAGCCTCAACATCCGGGCCTTCAGTCACATACCTGCTTGGGTTCGTGGAATCAACACCAGCGGTGACAAGCTGCTTCCCGAGTTTTCTCCACATGGAACACTGAATCATCGCAGCCTTCATATCAGCAGCTTTTAAGCCTAGGACATTACGTTGCTCTGTGTTCAGGAAATCACGGTCATAACTATGGAACGGAACTTTTCTGCCGAATAAACATTTCACCGCGTTGTTCGTCAGGGCAGTTCCATCTGATATCGCAGAAATTGTGGTTTCAGAAAGTTGCCGATTCTCTAAGTTGCTCTCAAGTTCATCAAGTGCTGACGATAACAACTCTGCCCGAAGGGGATAGTGGTCATATGGTCGTACTTTGTATCCCGCGATAGTAGCCCGATCATCAGGAGCCCAAAGGATACACATAGTTACCCAGCTTCCGTCTAACCAGCAGTGTTTATCGCCGAGGACCAAACAACCATCGACAATAGTGTTTGCAGGGAAAAGCTCCGCTACTTTCTCACGGTTGACCTCCGGAATTTCAATCGCCACTTTGCGCCAGTTTGTCCCAAGGATTCCTTGCTGAATAGCGTGCCGAAGGAAGGAAATTACATCACGCACATTCTCAGTTCCGTACAGTTGAGGAACATAGGGTGCACCAAGTGAGGCGAAGACATACCGTTCATTGCCGGCAATATCCAGCCACGAAAGACATTCATTGTTCAACCATTCTGTCAACGGTTGAGTTGGGTTATTGTGGAACGCACCCAATTGATGCATTTGCTGAGAAATGGTTTCACATGTGGCGTCACAATCATTACCCGTCAATCGCCGCAGTGTATTCAGTCCGCCTTGTGTAATAACATTTGGAACTTCCACTGCAGAATTCTTATCTGATTCTGGTTGCGTTTGTGAAGCCACGTCACAGGAGACAAATCTCCGGTAAATTTCCCGAACTTCGTAAATTTGCTCCGCCAAATTCTTCAGAAGTACCGCATTTTGAGTACCCAACTGTGAACCCAGAATTTTAATAACCCGTTCCGTTGTTCCACTCGTAGCATCGAGTGCACGCTGCAGCTCAGGGTCAACGCCGGTTCCCGCAATACGCTGAATCTCAGCAATAGCGCTGAACAATTGTTTCATCGCCGATATAACATCGCTGTTCTCATCAGATTGATGTGCGGTATCTAGCTCAAAGAAATCAGCAACAACCGCTGCCGCTTGATCGCGCTGATAATTACGCATTGCAATACTTGCGTTTTCATCCCGTGGACGCAATTGATGCCAACACGCAGTCGGTAGTTTTTCAATTGAAAGTTTTGTGCCGAAGTAATCATGTGCGCATGCAATCTTGGTTTCGGTCTCTACATCAAAGAGCACGCACTCGCGCATCAGCCATACCCCACCACCGGGGCGTCGCAACGCAGTAGCTTTTGTTTCCCGTACCGTAAATGTGCCAAGCGGACTCACAATATAGTTGGATGACCCGCGACCTTCAAAATAGATGGAAGTATGAACCCCATTTGCAGCACCAAAGGGACTTTGTTGTGTTGTAGGTTGCACCGGAATGAGGAGGCTTTCATAGAAATCCACCTCAGCTGAATCTGGAACTTCAGAGCAATCCAAACCAAGGGAATCGAAACCTAATGCATGTAACACTTCGCGAGTTTCACCTGACGCTGGGGACACCGTTTGCCCATTCCAAAGCTGGAGCCCGTACCAGCGCCCCCGCATCAATGCTGCAGGGTTTCCATCAATTGCTGTGGTAAACACTTTCCCATTGAATTCGGACATAGTTTGAACACGCGGAGTGAGCAGCCCTGAAGCAGTGAGACGTCCACCAGCGACAGGTAACGAAATATCATCACAGTTGCTGTAGCCATAACCACCCGGCGATGCAGCAGAACTACCAAGCCAGTACACCTGCCGTTGCCAGTTATTTTTGGGCCGGTAGACGATCATTACATCATTATCGATGTGTTGTACTGCATCGATCTTTTCACAATCCGCAGGCACTGTACCCGAAAAAATCGTACGATCGCCATCAACTAATTCAATCTGTGAACCAGACCTAATTGCGACCGCTGGATAACTTTCCAACACCTCACAATCGTTGCCTTGTTGAGCACAACAACGGTGATATGCGTCCTCGAACGCAGGCCAAGAATATTCGGCTAACGTACCTCGGCGAATGACCTCTTGAACTTCATGTACAGGGTCAATGGCGAAGATTTTCGCCATCTGCTCTGGAGCAACATCGCGTAATTTCGGAAGAGTCAGAGGCGCCACGACGTCCAAGAACTTATTCGTATTTGGAATACTGCCAACGCATTTCTGGCGTTCTTCAGCCAATACATCCAATTTCGCGAATAAAAGATCACGCGCCCCTGCATGTGCTAACAACAGATCCAGGTGATCGGAGATCATTTCTGGTTTCAGCCACTCCACCATACTCGCGCGGAAAACTTTTGACTGAGCTAAAAATGTGAGATCCCGGCGGTACTGTTCATTTTCGTTAACAAACCATGCTGACCAATCCGCCAGTCCTCGCCAGTAGGTGTCCTGTGGTTTTGTGAACTCGACATTATATTCAAGCAGTCGATCAATTAAGCTCGGCGGAATACAGTGCGTATCAATATTGACGCAACGATCTTGTAGGTGATCTGCAGCGAGAATAACTTCCTCTTGCAGGTAGCCATTTTCTCTATCAACGCCGCGATAGCCAATTTCATTAATCGTGTGAATAATCCATGCAGCATGTTTGTGGGGATCCTGGCGAACCTCTTCAATGCACCCGGTTGCGTGCAGTAGTTGAAAATACTCCTGCATTCCAAACTCATATGGTTTGTTATTGCGGAATATTTCACGTGCTGCAGCATGGGATTTAAGGTATTTCGGAAGCGTAGTTTTTACCGACTTCCAGAAACCAGCTGGCGCATCACTTGTTTTCTCCAGGTGGAAGATGGCGTCGAAGATGCGGAAGTCCACTTCCTCGCCGGTGAGACCAGCTTGTTTGCCTACTTTCCGAAGATCTCGAACGAGATATGCGTATGGTTCAACACGAGCTTTGACTCGTTCAGTATTAATTTCCAGTAAGTACTCAAACGCTTCTTTAGGATCATCAAATCGTTCTAGCGCACTATTCGCCTCATTCGTGAGTTCTTTAGCGGCTACAATTCCAGATACGGCAAATTCAATAAACACTGCTAGGTGCCGCTCATGGTCTATCTCGAGATTGTAATTTCTTTCTATCTCTCGTGCCTTTGAGAAATACTGCTTTGCATATTGAGTATTTTCCGCATTATCAAAGATCCGGCTGAGTTCTTCCAACAATGTGGGAACAAAATGCGGGGCCGACGCAGTGAGGCTGACCACCAGGGCGTCGAAACGCTCTTTTACTTTTTTGGGTTGGTTTTTGGCGTTTCGGCGCGCCCATTCCAAATCCCCAACCAGATTCAAGGCATGTTGTGCATTTTTTGGATCTTGGATAATCGCCCACGCAGGAAATCCCAGTGCACGTTGTAGCGTGATACCCACCGGAATCGAATGTTCTTGCGCAATATCGAACGATGCGAGGGCTAGATTCTCGGCGACAACCAACTGCTCTGCAACCAACCGCACAACGGTTCGTCCAAAACCGTGATAGCTAGCAGCATATAAAGGTGTGGCCTTGTCTGGACACTGCTCAGCCAGCGGAAGAATTCCACCCTGTTGAAGGATTTGTTGCGACATTAATTCTTCCCCTCTTCCTTAGCAACCGTCCGACCCGCATACACAAATTCACACATGCGTTTGCCTTCCGACCAGGCGATCGGACCTACCTCGGCAAGTTTCAACGTTTCCCCATTCCTGCGGAACTCAAGGGTCCCTAACTCAGCCGAAGTTGACGGGTCCCAGGCGTCGATATCAAGTGAAGCCGTTGTGACTCCCCCATCTTCAAACACGTCTACGGAAATTTCTCCCATTGTGACTTTGAATCCGCCGCCACGGGAACGGCCCATCAAATGGGAATACCGCTCATATTTACCGTCCTCATAGGCACTCACAGCAGCCCGCATACCATCTTCGTCTGCAGGTTTTATGTGGACATCACGGAACAATTGATCCAAACCTTGATTCACACCAAGCTCAACCGCGAACTCGCGCCAATCCTCAAGATCTTCCATCACCGCAGGATGCTGCAACAACACCGTCGCATCATCGGTATAGCCAACCACGGTTGTCTCACCATCGAGGTCAACTAAATGCACACCGGATTCATCTGCGGCACGCAAAAACCCGGTCACCTGCCCGTTCGAGACAACAACATCATGTAAATACTTCCGCCATGATTGATCCGGCCACACGGCAATAATCACACTGAGCGGTACTGGCAGGCTTTGCAGAAACCATTGCCGAACATAGTCGGCGCACTGCTGTTCGTGTTGCAGCAAAAACACCCGAAGACCGTCAAGTTTTTCAAACTCGGGCAGTTTCTTTGCTTTCGCTGGTACAGTTTTCAGCACTCTGCCTTTTGCGTTTCGGGCAATAATCACCCCATCTTCAAGTTTGAAGCTATAGTCTCCCGCATCATGCCAGTACTCTTCAACGGTTTCTGGCGCGGTAGATTCATCAGTTTGCACGTTGCTACAGCCTCTCAACTCGGTAACGATTTTCAAGATTCAAGATAGCAACATAGACAAACAACCCGCTGGCAAAAGGGGTATTTTTCGTACACCCTTTCAAACAAAAACGTCGCCCGCCCCCTCACAATGTATAGGGGCGGACGACGACGAGAATCGAATACTTATCCGAATAGCGCTTGGGCTGTGCGGTAGCGTCCCTCCGGCACAACCTTGAGTGTTCCCACAGCTTCCTCAAGATCGATAAGCCTGATATGCTCGCCACGAAGCGCGACACACTTTCCAAACTCGCCGTTTTGGCACGCACGTGCGGCATGCACGCCATAGCGGGTGGCGAGCACACGGTCATAGGCAGTAGGAGTGCCGCCACGTTGAATATGGCCGAGCGTCGTGGTTCGAACATCATGACCTAGGCGTTGTTTGATTTCATCACCGATGACCTGGCCAATTCCATTAAAGGTTTGATGTCCGAACTGGTCTACACCACCTGCATCAAATTGCATGGAGCCTTCTTTTGGCAGCGCCCCTTCGGCGACCACGATAATTCCGTACTTCTCCCCCATTTGGAACCTACGTTCCATAGCTTTGCTTATTTCTGCGATGTCGAATGGGACTTCCGGAATGACGATGTAGTGGGCGCCACCAGCCATACCGGCGTGGAGCGCAATCCAGCCAACATGGCGTCCCATTACCTCAACAATCATCACACGATTGTGCGATTCTGCCGTGGTGTGCAAGCGGTCGATGGCATCGGTCGCCACCGACACAGCGGTATCAAAACCGAAGGTGTAGTCGGTGCCGTTGACGTCATTATCAATGGTCTTGGGCACACCCACCACCGGAATACCATTATCCGAAAGCCACTTCGCACCCTTGAGCGTGCCTTCACCACCGATCGGGATCAACGCATCAATCTCGGCGTCGGCAAGATTTTCCTTAATCTGCTCCAGTCCTTCCTTAAACCGGTCAGGATGAAGCCGGCCCGTGCCCAAAATAGTGCCGCCCCGAAGGAGGATTTTATCAATGCTTTCGTCGTCATATAGCTGGATGCGGCGATCCTCCATCAACCCCACCCAGCCATCTTCATAACCAACAACCGTGGAACCGTATGAGGAAGCTGTACGAACAATACCTCGGATAACAGCATTAAGTCCCGGGCAGTCACCGCCGGATGTCAGAGTGGCAATACGCATGATTCCGATACTAGCCCTAACGCTTTGAATCTGCCCGATCGGAAGGGGGCTACTGAACCGCTGTGTGGTGAAACCCACGAGAAACGCCCACCACGCACGTATATTTGAAAATTCTAGAATTCCGGAATTATAATATCGTTGCAGCAAGTCCCCTCAGAAATTAACGACCAGCCACACCGGCCACACCCCATCAAGCGAGCCTGATATGCGCAAACGAACCATATATATAGCAACCGCAATCATCGTCGTATTCACCGCTATTTTCGGAACCTTGATCGTGATTGCCGTTGCCTCGCAATCCGCCACCAAACTCACGCTATCTACCGAACGTAATGGCGATAGTGAGCTTGCCCAGGTCTTGGCTGCTCATGCCCCTACACCTGCGCACCACCTCACTGCGATGTGCGTTTCTCAAGAACACACGAGAGTTGCCGGGCTTGGAATGACTCCTTCCACCGCAATCGACATCGGCTCCATTACGAAAACGTTTACGGCGGAGCTGTTGCGAAAATCTCAGCGATTACGCGAAGATACAACCATTCAAACCGCCCTGGCTCCACATTTGCAGCATCTTGCAGACAAGGCCGAAATACCCCAGGAAGTACTAGAAGAAAAGCTCAATCAGAGCCCACTAGCACAACGCACATTAGGTGATTTAGCTCGCCATACATCGGGGTTGCCACGCCTGGGTGCTACCTCTACGTATAAGGTTGTCTCTTCAGCTCTTTTCAATACGAATCCATACGCCGGAATTTCCGATACAGATGTTATTGTTGCCGCATTAGATTCTCAGTTGGATAATCCAGGAACAGAACAATATTCGAATTTCGGTGTCGCATTATTAGGGCAATTACTCGCCTTGGATCAACACACAACGTACGAAAAACTATTGAATAAGGAAATTCTTGAACCGCTGCGCATGGAAAACACTACCCTAGTTGCACCAGGCGGTTCGCACCAGCATTCGCATGGATTTGAGGTGTTTGGTCGGGAAGCTGTCGCATGGGAAATGGATGGCTACCAGCCTGCAGGGGCGCTGCAATCCACCACCGAGGACATGGAATTGTGGGCAACATACCTGCTAGATCATGGCACGCCGAACTTCACATGGGTGCGCGAGACGCCGGACGTCGTTTGGCACAACGGTGCGACAGCAGGTACGTACACCATGCTGATTATCGACGCCGCGAACCGCCAAGGTGTGTTTGTAGCTAGCGATACCACGGGCGCTGTTGAGGACCTTGGATTCACAGTGTTGGATCATTGCCGCAAAGACAGAAACAACTAACTATCACCGGTATTGCGGAATTTTGCTACGTTAAATAACGTGTCAGCGCAACAAAGCAATGAAGAGCAGCTCGCCGCGCGAATTGCAGCCCTGGAGGAACGTGTGGCGACGCTGGAGCAATCATTGCCCCCCGCACAAACACCAAATCAAAGCGAGCTCAACGGCACCATACACTTCGCAGGTGAAGTCACCCTCCCAGTTGGTGATGCTGCATATCAATGGACCCGCCCCGTCGAAATACTCACTGATACCCTGTGGAACACATCAACCGAACGCATTAGCGCTCTCGCACATCCCGTTCGAACTCGGATTCTGCGCCATTTACTGGAACAACACGCTTCAGTTGCTGATCTTGTTGAAGCGAAGATTGTGTCGTCTCCTGGGACGGCATATCATCACATCACAGCATTACAAACAGCCGGATGGTTGGAAAAGTATAACAGTGTATTAAGAATCCCCGCAGCGCGAATCATCCCCCTCCTATGTTTGATTGCCTGCGGAGAAGATCACTAACTCAGCTCAGAAATTACACGCTGAAAAATACTGTATCCGTAACTGCATAACTGACGAGTACTGGCGTGTCCCATGACGTAGCAACTACACCGTCGATAAACGTCGCGGGATTGAACAGCATCTGAACACCTTTAAAGAACTCTCGGACGATATCCGAACTGGAAATACCAGCAGCAACGGGAACAGCTGTTTGAGTAATCATAGAGTTTCTCCTCATCATTGAAGAAATAGCAAGCTACATTTCAATACCTAGCAGAGAATTCGACTGGAAAGAAATTTTTGCAAAAATTTCCACGAGAAAATGCCGCAATTACCCAAATACCAACTTATTTTCCTGGTATTTGGTTCATATGTGGGGGTATTGGTTGAAACCGCGACACCGCAATCAATCCAAGCAACAACACCACGGCGGCCGGAATCATCGAATTTCCCATCGCCGTAGCAACATCCGTAAACGCAACACCGATCTGCATTGCAGCTCCGATCACGGCCGCGCCAATCACCGCCCCTACTTGACGAGTCGTGTTATACACCCCAGATGCAGCACCAACCTGCGTTACTGGTAGATCGCGCATCGCGGTCGCCGAGTTCGGCGACCATACAAATCCGTTGCCAAATCCTAAGAGCACAATGGGCAACAGTATCCACCACAGATTCATCCCCTCCCGCATGGTAAACACTAACGTGACGGCGGCGGCGAACATAAATGCGAACCCGGTGACCGAAAGAATCCGCGGGTTCAGCCGATCGGATAACCGCCCAACATAGGGGGCAAGAACACCGGAAATCACTGCCATCGGGACCAACAAAAATCCGGCTTTTTCAGCTGTTAATCCACGCCCTTCTTGGAGGTAAATCATGATCGGCAGCATCATGCCGGAAATAGCGAAACCCATTGTGGCGATCGAGAATGCCCCAATTGAGAAGTTTCTGATCGAAAAAATGTCCAATGGGATTAACGCTTCATTTCCGCGTTGTTGGGCGGTTGCCTGCATCCGAACAAACAATGCTATAAGTGCACAACCAAGTGCGAGCACTACCCATATCCACACTGGCCACCCCAACGACGGCCCTTCTTGAACAGCGAACACAATGCTGAACATTGCAATAATCGAAACGACGACGCTCCAACCATCAATGCTGCGAGCAATGCCCGCCATATGCGGAACCCACAGCGAGACCATCACCAATGAAAGCACCCCCAATGGGACGTTAATAAAGAAAATCCATTGCCAACCAACGCTATTCACAATCACCCCACCGAGGATCGGCCCAAGCAGTGATGCAAGGCCAGCGACCGCTCCCCAAACACCCATCGCCGCACCACGACGCTCTCGAGCAAAAATTCGGTTAATCACGCTCATCGTTTGTGGCGCCATTATCGACGCCCCGAGCCCCTGGATTGCCCGCGCAACGATCAGCGCGTAGATATTCGGCGCCAGCCCGCAAGCCAAGGAACTCAGTGTAAACACAGTCATACCCACCAGATACACATTGCGCTGACCGAAGCGGTCCCCGAGCCTCCCCGTGACCAGAAGTGGCACCGCGAACGTCAATAAGTAGATGGAAGTGACCCACACTACTTGGCTCAGACTTGCACCTAACTCAGCTTGAAACTGTGGAGTTGCCACTGCAACAACAGTTTGATCCAGCAGGATCATAAAGAAACCAATGCATAACGCGGCCAATGCACGCCAAGCCGATTGCTCGGGCAAACTGAACTGTTCACGGAGGTTGATGATACCGCCCAGATCCTCAATCCACCCAGACGGCGTTGGTATCAAACCCGTGGTTGCATGGTCGGCTGGTGTTCTTTAGACGATAGGATTCTGGCGCCACGAACCGTAAGGAATATGGCCGCAATACACCACACCGTTGCGAGCACGACTGCCACCGTATAAATACTGTACTGGGTGACCATAATCGTGACTATCGAAAGTCCGATCGGGCTCGCGATTTGGCCAATTGCGGTAAAGAGTGAAAACGCTCGACCCCGAAGATTTTCTGCAATAGCCTCAGTAACTAACACCATTTGCAATGGCCCTAGTACACCTCCGGCAATTCCTGCAATTGCCATCCCTGCAAACAGCAACCACTGGTTGTCAAGAACAGCCATGCAACAAAACGCCACAGTAAACGCGACCATACTGGACACCCATACGAACTTTCGATTCTTTGATCCAGTGGCTGCGATGATTCCACCACCAATCATCATGCCCACTGCATACGCCGCATGGACGAACCCCAGCATCGTCGGGTTATTCACACTCGAAAAATGCGCTGGCGCAAGCAACATCAAGTAAGGAGTC
>JAUMZC010000066.1:11654-16115 GCA_030528295.1 Corynebacterium sp. | reverse complement strand
AATATATCGCGCACGTTACAAAATTTTAGAAGTGTGTTAGCTTCTAGCTATTGCTGTAAAAGATAGAAACGAAAGGTCGCGATGACACAGCCTGGCGAAACGCCCCAAAACCCACATAGCTTTAACCCCAATGATTCGTCAGGTGTGCAACCTTCGCCTGATAGCCAACAGCATGCTCCCCCACAACCAAATCAAGCCACCCCCTACGCGCAGCAACAATTCCCTCAGCAGCAGCCGCCACAACAACAGCCAAATAACAAAAGGGGCTGCTTGATTGCCGTTCTGATCGGTCTTATAGCACTGCTGCTCGTTGGAGGCATTGCTGTCTTTGGCGCTGCCTACTACTTAATCAATGAACAAAAATCCTCCACGACCTCAACAACTTCACTCGCGCCAACAAACCTCACGCCAGTGCCGATTACCCCGCCGAATGCAATCGATTCAACAGTGAAGCCAGGTGAGAAAAACAACGACAAAGAAGCCGCACTGGAAAGCGCGAAAGTCCTAGCTGAACTTGACTATTCCAAACAGGGAATGTTTGAAGCATTAATAAATCCAAACATCGAAAACTACACCGAAGAAGCAGCCCAGTATGCAATAGACAATCTCAATGAAGACTGGAAGCAAAACGCACTGGAAAAAGCAAAGATCTACGTCGAACACCTAGGTTTAGAAAAAGAAGAAATCTACGAACAGCTCACTAGCGAATACGGGGATAAATTCACCCCCGAAGAGGCACGGTATGCAGTAGATAACCTCTAGACAGCATACAGGACGATGTGATGTAATATTCCGCAGGTGTGGCTCCAAAACTCGTTACTTCATACTCTCGATAAGAAATCACGGGTTTATTTTCCACGCCTTCCCCCGGCAAGCTTTCACAGCTCACCGGGGGATTTTTTATGGATACTAGGAGAATGAAAACGATGCAAGAATCATTTTTACGGCGCGGACTGTTTCCCACCGAAACGAATACAACAACCCTCAGCTCACCAGCGTTCGCCACAACGGCATCAGTTGAACTGCTAAATATGGGTTTTCTTGCCGAAACCCGCGATCTCCAACTACTTTCGCAACAACAATTACTGGATCTGGTTGCTTCCGCAGCACGTCTTGTTGGTGCGGATCGAACTTGGAAGCCGCTGTATCCAGGGTTTCCCCAAGAAGTGATCGAAGCCCCGCAGATGGAGCTATTTATCAACGCACTCACCCACTACCTCACGGCAGGCGTGTGGCGCCCGCAGACGTCCTCTGCCAACGCAATGGATACGCGCACAGCGCTTCCGATTGAAGATTTTCCCCACAACCCAAAGCAGCTTCGACCATTTATTCCAACAACTGAGCTGCTCGTAACAGAATGGGAACGCGCAATAGCATTCTCCAAAGACACCGAAGATTACGTTTACGATCTCTCACAATACGTCGATGCCGATCTTGTCCAGGTGTTTCGCACTACCCATTTTCATAATGGAGAAAACTTTATTACCGCGCTGGCTCATGTACGTAAAAAACACGCACTTACAGTTGAAGAAACACTCCGGCTCGGCTTTGATACTGCGCGCAATATCGACGATGTACTTCGCAGCGTATTGCTCACGTTCAATCTCGAACCCGGCCGCGAAAAAGATGTATTATGCGCGAAAACCAAACCGATAATATTGAAGGCGGTCCCCCGCCGACTGCGCAAATTGATTGTGCAAACACTTGCGCAGTATACCGAGAAATATAATTTAGATCTTCTAGTCAAGCGCCGGAAACTGTGGCAAGAAGTAATGCGGTGGGTTCATCCGTACGATGTGACCGGACACAAAACCGCATTACTACAGCTCGATATTATTCATAATAACGTTGCCTACAAAACACAGAATGCGGATATTGAGTTCGCACTATCTCATGGCGACATTCATTCAACGTTAACGTTACTGGAAACCACACCAGGAAATTTCATGCGCCGAATTGATCACATTCTTCGCATCGTTTCCGAGCAATCAGAAACGGAAATTTCCGATATTACTCCCCGTATCATTCAAGCGATCACCGCATCCGCCAAAAACGTTCGCCTGTCTACGTTGATTTCTTCATATAACGGACTCAATAACCGGAATTCAGCATTTGTTGTTACTCGAATTCCTGGGCGACGAAATATCCTGCGTCAACGAAGTGTTCGCGCAGTACATGAACAACTTCTCGAATCCTGTAAACGGGCGCTTCTCGACGCCATGACCGCCCGGCTTCAGCAAACAACTCCCCCAACGTCACCCGTACCCACTGACAATGCAGTACCAGTGCAGCTAGTACAACGTGATGCTGCGGCAAGCCTCAATGGATACAGCCGCGGCGAACGTGTTCCGCTACCAGAACACAATATTCTGCGGTTATTTGTTCACTGGTATGGTCGCGATGTGGATTTAGGCGTTTTATTTACAGATGCTGACATGACAGAATGCCTAGCATTTGTGGACTACACCAATTTTGAGTCTGTTGCTATTCGCAACCAGGTTACCCATTCCGGAGATATTGTTTCAGCACCACACCCGAATGGTGCCTGCGAATTTATTGATATTGTGCTCAGTGGCCCAGCCGATGAGATCACTATTTTGCATAAACTCCCGGAGGCAACATACGCCATTATGAATCTTATTTCCTACGCAGGAGGGAAATTTAACGAGATTGATAATATCGCCGGTGTTATGACTCGGAATCACGGTATGGAGGGCGAGATGTTCGAACCTCGTACTGTGCACACCGCCATGAGCACTTCGGTGCGTTCCACGAACTCAATTCCCCTCATTGTAAACCTGAAAAATCGTGAAATGATTTGGCTGGACACCTCGCAAGGGCGTCAATTGGGAGCGTATTCATCCGACGATTCAGATGTTGTTGAAACGGTTCGTGCCGAGGTGCATGCATTACGCAACGCACTCACCGTTGGCGAACTCATGACCCTATGGGCGGCCGCCCACGGCGCACCAACCACCCAGGAACGTGCGGAACAACACCATGCCTCAGCATTACTCCAACAATGCTAAGTGAACCGAAAAATTCCCATCACCGGGATTATCCTAGTGATGGGAATTCCAGGCACGTATAGTACGTACGTCAGCTAGCTTTGTTCAATATCCACGTTAGCGGTATAACCGAATGATTGTGTGTCCAAGGGAACATCCAAGGTTTCTTCCTCGGATGACGGCAACGATTGCTTCTTTACAGATCCAACTAGGTGCTGAGTCAGTTCAGTGATTTCGGAATACAGTTGTGTGAGCCCTTCACCACCGTTAAACATGGTGATTTTGCTTTCCGAAAGTGCTGCAGCAATGTTCTTGGCGACCTCAGGCATGATCTGAATAATCTGGCTTTCCAAACCAATCCGGTCGTGTGATGCCAACGCTTCATTAATGTAGCGCTGTGCCCTAGCTTCGGCCTGTGCCTGAATGGTACGCCGCTGCGCCTCTGCCTCTGCCGGCTTAATCACCTGCGCAATCAATTCGACTTCACGCAGTTTGGCCTCTTCAGCTGCCAAATCCTTACGCCGTTGAGTCAGCTCCAACAATGCCTCTGCTTCCGCCGTGGGGCCAGATTGTGCCGCACGTGCTCGCTGTTTTGCCGTCTCCATGGTGTTTGCTGAGACCTGCAAGTCCGTTTCCTTTTGATACAAGGACTTATCACGCGCAGCCTGTTGACGAGCTTTTTCGATTTCAGCATCAGCTTGAGCCGCCGATACTTCCGCCAGTTTCCGCACCCTACTCAATTCCGGCTGCGACAGATTGTTGATGTGGTTATTATGATCGCTAATCTCGTTTATCTGGAAGTTGTCAATCTTCAATCCCATTGCCAACAATTTTGGCTCAGTTGCCGTGAGGACATCAATATTCAACGAATCACGATCACAAATAATGTCTTCAACACTGCGAGAGCCAACAAGCGACCTCACCTCACCAGAAAACACGTCCGAAGCAATACGGTTCATATCGTGATCAGTAGCACCCAGGAAACGCGAACCAGCCTCCGCAATGCTGTGAGGATTCGGATTCACACGATACACAAACGTTGCCTCAACCTGGAGAGAAATATTTTGTGCAGTCTGCGCATCAACGGTTACACGTACTGAACGTGACCCAATGTGAAAACGATTCACTTTATGAATCAACGGCACCACTAACGCACCGCGACCAACATACACTTTAAACGGAGTATCTTTACGCTGACGTAGCCCACCGGAAACCAGAAGAGCCTCATTTGGCTTTGGGATAAAATAAAACATAATCCTCCTTATCTGAATAGAAAACACAAGTAGGCTGCACTAACAACCAAACACAGGAACTAAAAGTTAACTAAGTAGATTGCGCCTACTTGCCAACGTCAATATTACATTAAACCCACCATCCATGCGGCTGCATCTCAATGATATTATCAGCAATCTCTCAGTCTGAACCTCACCTTCTCCCGTTCCATTTCGGCGAA
>JAUMZC010000066.1:0-11644 GCA_030528295.1 Corynebacterium sp. | reverse complement strand
ACAGAAATCGCGCTGAGCATGATCAGACTCAGCGCGATGTAATTCAACAGTTACGCGATAACGTGTTGGGAATTGCTACGGAAAGAACCCTAACGCAATATGATTGCCCCTAAAACAAGGGCGACCATATTAACGTCGTTTTCGATACTTCTTCGTATTCAGCTCCTCCATGGCTGGCTTATCCCCATCTTCATATCGCTTCCAGGCTTGTGCAAACAGTTCCGGCAATGGGAGCGTTGGAGGACACCACGGCACAATCGACTCAGCTTTACTGTTATAACGCACCAAATAGTATTCCAACTTCCAAGACTCCATTGGCAAATTCGGAGTGCTTGCTTCCAACCAAACACTTGACAAAAAGACGCTACGGCCTGCACGGCTCCGCTTACCTTCAACGACTACATTGCTCGCCACAAGTTCAGCGCGCGCATTATCTAGGTCGCGTATTTTCCATCCGTTCCACAATTTAACATTCCTGTCGGTGCAGTCCACGAGACACAACACTTGCAGAAAGTATGTGGCGGCAGCATTGCTTAATCCCAGTGATTTCTCCACCTGTTGAACCACACTAGCAGCGGACACTCTGGGGTCGAATACACAGCCATCGATCTCAGACGGTTGACGTAACGCCGAAATCACAGCATCGAAATACCCTTCCTGAAGGCCACGCACCGCGTCGCCACCATCATTTCGATACCAGTGATCATCGTCATCCCAGTTCGATTCGTATGGACCTTGAAGTGGAAGTTTGGTGGGGCGTTCCCGGCCCAACTTTGAAGTATCCAGAGCCTTCAGCGTTTCTAGCTGATCTGCATAAAAAGCACGGTGCGGATCACTCATCGACGCACGCGTTGCCCACCACAGCAGGATCCCAACAAGTCGGCCATACCCAGCACCATGTTTCAAATTCAGACGTGGTTTAAGTGGACTTGCAGCTCGCCGAAGAATATCAACTGCATCTTCGCATGTATTCATATTCCAACCGAGAAGAATTTCCATATCTTCACCAGAAATTGGCTTCTCGGTGTTTGGCAACATTGACGCAAACTTCGCCACCGCTTCAGCATTATTATCAAATGCAGCGAGGAGCAAAAGTTCAATTATCTCACTCTTGAGTGAAGCAAGTTCCAACAAAGCGTTTTGGTATGTTTTTATCGTGATCTTGAACTTCTTCAACACCGCCTTAACGTGATCATTATTCGCTGGCAGTGTCTCACCGTTTGTATATGGGTCCTCACCATACAACGGATAATGAATTCGATCGTAATAGTCTTGCAAGGTGAAATACGGCACGTATCCACCAGCAAGTAATACTTCCGCAGCCGTTTCACTCAGTGAACAATTATCAGTAATTGCTTGGACCAATGGCTTCATGCGCGAACGCCACGCATCAACATCAAAATCTTCCAATGTTTGCTGTTGTCCAAGCCACTCCCTGGCTTGCTGTTCAGTAACACGCGTGCTCATACCATATGTTGCTGCTTTACTTGCGATGCCTCCAACAACCTCACCTTCAATGGTTTCAGGTACATGCCCACGAACAAGAAACAGCATTTCAGAATTCCTATTGCCAATTAAGTACCCTGTGCAGTCATCGGTAAAGTTGCACGGCATGCCGGCAAGGGCTTTCCCGTAGCGCCGCGCTAAATTTTTCCAATCTAGCGAGATTTGGCACCACTGCGGGGCAAGCAAACCATCGTCCAACGAACGTTTCAGCAGCTCCGCAACTACTTCCCGAAGCTCGGGCGCTGCGAATATTCCATTCACCCACATAATGTAGGGTTTTTCGCGGCCGATGATTTGCAACCAGCGCCACCGCTTTCCGCGTGTTCCCGGCACGTTATTGATCGACCGTCGTAATTGTTCGTATTCACGAATAGCCATAAACTCACGGCGCTTGCTTGGCTGTTGCGCAACTACTGGTTCTGGTTGTACCTCAACGCGAGCTTCTGGTTGCGGATTGCTTATCGACGCCGCGACTTCTTTGCGCTTCAACGCAAGCTTCTTTTCGAAGTAGTTACGGCTGGAATCCAGCGAGGCTGCAATCCTTTTCGCCGTAATCGCTACTTGCACAACGCTGGCACATAAATCTGGATCGTCGCATCCAAGAAGTTCGGCTGCGATCTTCATTGCTGGGGCATCTGGCTGACAACTTGGATCAATTGAGTTGTAGGACCCAAGATGGCTGTTGGAAAGCTTGCTCTTTTTAGGCTTGCGTTGAACAGATAACTCAACGGAATCTAACAGTCGTCGAGCCTGTTCCACTGTGAACTCGCGCAAACGTCGACTTGCTTCCGCGTCACGCACCCTGAAGTTAATCCACACGCTCCAGGGAATACGGTGCATCCAATGCCGTGAACCACGGCAGTCTAATGTGTCGGCGAGTTTGCCTTTTGTGCCCAATACATCGGGAGCGTAGAGCGATCCCGACTGGCTCACCAGTTGAGTAAAACCAGCGCCACGAACCACACCTACAACTGGAAAACCTGAGGTGTACTTCGTTCCATCACCGAGATACACACTAAACGCATCGGCCGGATGTGCCGTCGAGTCATTCGTTTTATCGCCACATGCAATAGCAACAAGGTTGCCGTCATGGGTCGGCACAATGCTGTCATTGTTGTGGAAATAGTCTGGGATAGCCAAAACGGTGGAATCCTGAACACGGATGTGTTCCTTATGATTGATCGCTTGGTTGAAATACTCTGGTATATCCTCAGCCAACGAGGCTCCTGTGTTCGGATCCACCGCGTAACATGTAGCGCCCAGAGCACGTTGCCTCGACGCGGCGTCGACACGCCAAACTTTTCCATCTGACGTGGAGAACATTTGCCGCTTGGATTCATCAACGGCGATGTTTACTTCGGAATCGTCAACGCGGATCATGCCTTTGACACCGAGCCGAGCGTCGTGAAATGGAATCGTTGGATACACGGCGTTTGTGTTCCACCACCACCAATCATCGATGGAAACTTTCACAAATTCGCCACTTGACCATTCAGTGATAATTTGCGAATTCGATGAACTACATGAACACATCAACATGTCATGGTTTGGGCCAAGATACTGGGCGAACAACAATCTACTTTTAATATCAAATGTATGCTCGCGAAGGGTCTGTTCGCCCTCAATTGCAACGGCCTGATTTTTAAAACAAGCAACTACACCGGGGTAACTCGGATAAAAGCGGGCTTTTCCACCAAAATCAACACCAGGTTTAATTCTTTTTAGCCACTCATTTACATGGCGTTCAACCTCAGGCCACGTAAACTCCGTCAGCAATCCGGCGCGCAAATTCTCAACAACAATTTCCGCCGCATCCCGCTGGCTGACAGATTCAGAAAACTCCAGCAAATCCTCCGGCAGATTCACCTTACGGAGACGCTCCATTGTGGTTCGAAGCGAATCCAACTCTGGAATAAACCTACATGACTTTAATATTTCTTGCTCGCGCCGCAAGATATACGCGATGAGTTTTTCACCACCGTGATCACGCAGGATATACGCCAGCTCCTTCACAAACGTTTGCAGATCCCACTGATGTGCAAACCCCTCCAGCACATCTTCGTTCTCGAATAGAGGAGCCAGACTTATTTTGCGTTTGTGTTGGCTACGCCTTGATGCAAGCGCAGCGAAATGGTGGTGTTGAATAGAATCCATGTTTTGCAACGACAGTTTGCAGCCTGTCGCCGCAACTGCAGCGACCACCTCGAGGCGCAGATCCCGCATCGAAAGCGTGACTTCTTTCCCGCGGAGAGTATCTTGATGTTCGAGCAGGAAATCAATAAACGCATCGTCAGCGTTGCCGTACCACCCGACATATTCGAGCGCGCCTTCGATCCATCTGCAAAACTTATCCCCATCGTTTTCCAACAGCGGGATTAATCCGGCATCTTTCGTTGCCGTATACCAATCATCGAGATCGACATTTCGTGGTTTCTGGGTAAAAAGTTGTGATACCCGATCTTGATTTTCCGGCGTTGTTAGCGGCAATTTTTTCGCCAAAGCGGACCGGAACTTTACAGGTGCATCTTTCATACCGGATGCATCAATGATCTCGCCATGCAACGCGATGGCAACTTCGACGTCCTTCATCCCGGCCGCCTTGCCAAGCTTGACGAGGTTGCTCACCAGCATCGCATACGGAGGACTTCCCGCTTTAATCCGGTCCACATTCAGTTCGAAAAAGAATTGGAACGCTTCGTGTGGATCCTCGAACCAACTTCCACACGATGATGCAAGCGAGACGAGATCTTTTGCCGTGATCACTCCTCGTTTGCCAAATTCCAAAAACACCTCCCGCTGACGCTCGGGATCAATCGCCAAACCATATGCACGTTCAATTTGCCGTGCTTTACCAAAATAACGCCCTGCATATTTTGGGCTGCCCGCGGCGTCGAAAATCCTGGCAAGCTCTTCAAAGAGTGTTGGCACAAAGTGCGGCGCGGAGTTCACCAAACCAGTGGCTATCTCATCAAATCGATCCGCGACTTTACCAACACTCCCCCGGGCTTGACGCCGCGCCCATTCCAAATCCGCAACAAGATTCAATGCATGTTGTGCGTTATCAGGATCCTGGAGAATCGGCCATGCAGGAAAACCAATTGCACGAACCATTCCACGCCCAACAACTTGTGTATCTATTTCTTGTAACCCGAGTAATTGTTGCGACAAAACTTCTGGTTTTTTGAGTGTTGCAGGAATAATCTGGATGACCTTACGATCACCAAGAATCTCTTCATTGCCAGCAGTGAGTGCAATCATCGGCGACGTCTTTGGAACGTCCGCAGAAACAGGAACAACACCACCACTACGAGTTGCTATATGTAAATCCACGATAAATCCTCTGCATTATAAAGAAATAATTTGCTATTGTTGGTTGTTTTCAATCGTGCGCCCGGCATAGACAAATTCGCACATTCGAATGCCTTCCGACCAAGCGATAGGCCCTACGTTTTCTGGTGAAAGCATCGACCCATCGCGAGTAAAGTAGACTCGCCCCAGCTCCGCTTCTTCCGATGGATCCCAACCACTGACACTGAGCTCAATGGTTGTTTCGACGCCCTCCTCCATCACTACAAGCGAAACTGCGTACAGGCTCGCAGTAAACCCGGCACCACGGCTACGCCCGATGAGGGTTCCGCCGCGTTCGTACTGGGCACCGTCATACTTTGAAATAGCTTCTGTTATGCCGTCTGCATCACTGGGCTTGATGTGAATGTCGCGGAATAGTTGGTCAAGCCCCTGATTGATCCCCAGTTCTACTGCAAATTCTCGCCAGTCATCCAGGTCCTCCATGATCGCTGGATGCGGTATCAACACAAGCGCGTCTTCGTTGATAGGAACAGACACGGTTTCACCATCAAGATCCACGATCTGCAAACCATCAGCGGTAGCGTTTCGTAAAAATCCAGTGATGCCGCCATCTGTAGACACCACGAGATCTTTCAGCTGGCTTTGCCACGCTGGATCCGGCCAAACAGCGATAACAAGCGTCATTGGAATCGGCAGACCTTTAAGGAACCATTCACGAACGGTGTCTCCACACCGCACCGAATGCTGATGTAGATACATCCGAAGTGCTTCGAGTTTTTCAAACTCCGGCGTCTTTTTCGCTTTCGACGGTATGGTCTTCAGCATCCGACCCTTCGCATTTCTCACGACGATGACTTCGCCGTCAAGACGCAGGCCGTAGTCCCCGGCCTCGATCCATGTTTCGGTTGTTTCCACCTGGGTTCCTTTTCTTAATTTCTCAATGTTGTAGTCATTACAGCTCGTTCGCGTAGAGCGCGAGCGCAAGCGGAGTGTTCGCCGATGATTCCGCTGAAATTAGCGATCGCAATAATGAAGCGCCGAATGGGGCGGCCATGGTTTCGAGCAGCGCTGCTTCACGTTCCAGTTCTTGTCGACGTCGCGCGAGTGCTTGCGGACCACCGAACACCATGCGGGTAAGCCATGGGTTGATCACTTCCTTGATGCTGCGGTGAGCATCGGCTTCACCATCGTCACCGTCGCCTTGCGCGTCAAACTTGTTTTCTAACGCTGGCGATGGCACCTCTCCTAATCCTGGGAATACACGACCACCAAATGCTTCAGGCAGCTCAAAATTTTCTGATAGTGGCCATACGCAGAGCACATGTCGTTCCCGCACAAGACAGGCCACCCGCACATCAATGTTATTGCTGAGGTAGCGCTGGCACGCCTCGATAAAACTTCCTAATTCCGTTTTTCGCGCTGAAGGTGTAAAACTCAGCGACACTGGCGGGGCGTCGCTAGTAGTTGCAACCGAAAATTCCTTGTACTGAGCACTCACAACCTGACCTTCGATCAACGCGAGACCATCACTCAGAGGAATGCTCCGCACCATGTCAAGGGTGACGTTTTTGCCCAAGGCTGCCCTGACACCTTTACCGGAGCCAATGCGCCCATCCGAGGAGGCTTTTCCGCCGGTGATCATTAATACTTTTTGAGCAAGCTGTGCATGGCTGCAATGCAAATCTCCGAGACGCACAGGCCCATTCCAAACTGTAGACACCCCATCGATGCCGCCCGGCGGCGTTTTTGTCACAGAAAACATCTCGCCTTGTTCCGTTGCTAGGACCACAGCAACACCAGCGAACCCAGAAGCAGTGACGATCGGTTCGGCATACAGAGGAATAAACCGTCCTGCACCGCCACCGAATTGTCCTTCCAAGGTTGAATACACTCGACGCGCTTGTCCGATCGCTTCACGGTCACCCGGGTCACGGGTAAGTAAATGACACAAATAAGCGACCCGAAACACCGTCATCGTCGCATCCATCCGGCCAATCGGTTTGCCCATTCGCATCAATTGGGAATGGTTCACCAAACCAGTAAGCGCACGTTCCAACCGTGGAAGGCCACACACCCGAGCGTTCTGCAAACAAGCGAGCAGTTGCGTATGCCGCTGAATACTGAGCTGCCCAAGACCACGATCAAGGATGTCATCAATCACTTCCGTCGCACTTGCCACCACTTGGGCTATGTGCTCTGGCGGCGGAAGTTCTTTCGCCCACGCCGCACCTGGAGATGCAGTTGTGCTCGCCTGCTGTGCACCAATCTCTTCTGTAACTGTTTGTTCCTGTGCACTTGTAGCTTCACCAACTGGGGAGGCAACACACACAGCACCAATGTGGGCGCACTTCGGCGCCAACAAGCAATCACACTCAAGGGCATCATGAAGTGTAACGGTGGCCTGCCCAATAACAACGCGCAATCCATCATCCGTACTGATATCCCAAGTATCAGATTCTGCAGCGAGCTTTTCCGCACGTTTCAGCAAACGAGATGGCAGCTGCGCCAATGCCGCGGCTGCGATAGTTGGGTCGAGCGGCGGGAGCACATTACTCATGACAATACCTCCCCTACCCAGCGCGCGAGCTGCATTGGAGTCACACTGGCCACACGCATACCGGCAGCAGCCACGGATTCTGCAATACCCACGTTATAGACCGCTTTACCAGCATCATCTAACGCAGCGCAGCCAATCAGTTTCACACCAGACTCTGCAAGAGAGCGAATCGCCGAGGTGAGTTTCGTAACGCCACCCCACTCTTCGAAATCGCTCACGAGAATCAATGCGGTTTTATTTGGATTTTCCACGCGCGTTGCTGCGTATCGAACAGCCTTTGTAATATTTGTTCCTCCGCCGACTTTGATTTCAAGCAACAGTTCTAATGGGTCGTCAGCTAACCCCGACAAGTCGATGACATTTGTGTCAAAGGTAATAAAGCTGACTTTAAACGTTCGAATACCTGTAAGAATTGCGGCAGTCATCGCCGCGTACACAGTCGACGCTTCCATTGAGCCAGACACATCAACAAGCACAATAATGTGCCACGGAGATACCCGCTGTTCAGGCGCCCGGAACATGGGCGTAACCGGGATTATTTGTGGACGGCCTTCATGCTCGATAATGTGGCGAAGATTGCGCCGGATAGTTAACGGCAAATCCATTTTTGCCGTTTTCCTCCGCGTTGGCTTAGCTTGCGCTATTCCATTCAATACAGGATTTAATTGTTGCGCTAACTGCTTGGATAATTCATCCACAATTTTCTTTACTAGTGGACGAAGTTTCGCCATCCGCGCTTCGGGCAATGCACCTTTTAGATTGAGCACCGTTGTGAGCAATTCAACGCTTGGCCGGACATCTTCAGCATTCAGCGCCGTCACAACGTCACTGCGCCCTTGCTCTGCGGCCGCGCCGAAGATTTCTTGCAAATGATCCTCACCGAAAAGAGCTTCGATTTCTTCGCGCCATTTGCGCACCCCAAGTTGACTCGCGCCGCTGCCAGCTCGACGAACCCTGCCGTCGGCCTCACCAGTGGTATCGGGTGTTGGATCACCGTACAACTCATCGAGTGTGGTTGCCAGCCGCAACCCCTCAGGGGATAGGCGTGAAGGTTCCGCTCCCAAAATCAGACGCCACCGCATCACCGGGGTAAATTGCATATCCGCCAAGCCAAGCGCTTCAAGTTTCGCCCGTCCAGCCACATCTGCCTTTGCGTTCGCCTCCAGCATCGCGGCGTCGATATGCAGATCAGCATTCACCCAACCGATCTTGTCACGGAGATAATCCAAGAATCGTTCGCGCTCAGCTGCGGATACAGTATCAAATGCGCCTCGTAATGGTGGAAGCGCCTGCACGAATTGCGAATCGTCGATTGCGGCAATGCGGTCAATAATGCAGTCCATCGTTGGGCTGTCACACCACACTCCACGCGATGCACACAAATACCCAACGAACCGCATCTGCAGCGTACGTCGACCATCACCTGTGGAATGCTGGTCTATCCAACTGCCGATAAACTCGGCAGTTTTTTCATGATCTGTATGTTCGTTTTCCAAGGTGTCCAGAATCGCATACGCAGCTCCTTGCATCAGTGGTGAGCCTTCAGTTTTTACCCGACGCAACGCCGCAAGCACACTGACTTGGTGTGTTCCCACCAGGCCGCCTGCTTGCCCTAGCAAACGGGCGTGCACCGGGTCTTCGGAACCTGCAATACCGCGAATTTCCCGCACGACCACAGCACCGAGTTCTTCAGCGAGACTACGACACACCTCCAACACATGTTCGTCGAGCATGCGGGCGGTAGGCTCACGTTGCCCAGCCACAGCAGTTAACACTTCGATTGCCGCCACCGCATCAGCAAACCCCAAGCGGTGCAGAACATGGGTTTGCATGATCTGTGCAGCCTTGAGGAGTACGTCACCAGCTGCAACTCGAGATGCTTTTTGGATGACTCCCAACACCACTGTTGGATCCACTTCATCACCAACAAGCTGTTTGCCCAATTCAGCGAGCAACGTGTTATTGACAACCTGTTCTAGTGTGACACCAGCCGCTGCAGCACTCGCGATGCCCGCAGCTGTCCCTGAAGAAAACGAACACGTGGCAGTGTAGCTGCGCGCTTCCAAACCTCGGTTCGAACCTGAGGTACGTTCCACAACATATGGAATATTCAGCACCTCAAGTCGCGTCAAAATAACGTGACGCGCAAAGTCTTTTCCACCTTTAAATGGTTCCACACGACGGCTAGCCGAGGGTTTCCGCTCTTGCGAAGGCAACCCAAGTTTCTCCAACTCCGAACGCGTATGCTTCTCTAACGCAGGCACTGGAGCGGACGCAGGTAGCTCACCGAATTCGTCTCCGACAAGCACTTCCTGCATTGCCGCAGCAATTCCACGTCCCCTGCCGGTGGGTTCACCATGTGCAAATACCGTGGTCAAAGCTTCAATAACTTCGCGACGCCCCGGTGCTGGTAGTTGGCGGATACGGGCAAGGTCATTTGCAAACCGGCATGCTTCCGCTACTTCACCAGTACCTGCAGGCTCACCATTGTTACGGCAAACACGTGCGATATCAGTGATCACGGACCGGCTAAATGAGACCACATCATCCGGCGTTTGGCATTGCAACATCCCCTGTTGCCATTGCGGATCTCGAATACCTGATGCATAACCAGAGCGGGAATCCAGCTGTGCAAAGCTATAACGAACGATCGAGGAAACAACCGGGCGGGCCTTCGGAGCAAAGTTCGTATCGCCGTCAAGCAGTCCAGCACAATGGAATGAACCGACAACAACAAGTGTGTTTTCACCCAGCTTGGCAAGGCTCGCACGCATGTACGCCTCACGCGCTGCGGTGAAATCATCAATTGTTGGAGTAGCATATCGTGCCCCAACGCCTACAGCGAGCGCAGCGCGTTGCACATTGCGCCACGGCTCTCCGATGGCACGCGCTTCGACTTGCGTATCCCAAGACTCCTGCCCAACTAATCCACTCACATCAATCGAACCTTCATCCGAGTCCGATGTTGTTACTTCAAACCTCGCCCCAACAGGCAAATCAATGCAGTGAATTGGAACTCCGCGACGACCAGCCCATCGGATAATCGCTAATTCTGGCGAAAAATCAGCGAATGGGTAGAACGCCATATGTGCGGCGCCGAGTTCTTGTTCTGACATCGCTAGTGCGATAGGGGCCTTTGTCTCTTTATGCCAGAGCCACGGAACCATATCGGCAAGATCCGCTGGGAGTTCCACAGCAATAGCGGTAGGTTGCAACTCTTCGGCGGCTGCCACGACTGCACGTGCACACGCTGGCGAATGATGGCGCACCCCAAACAGCGTGTGCGTCGACGAAGCGGCCAGGGCGTCGACAAGCGCTGTAGGATCAGTGCACATCCTCGCGGGCCTCCCATAATGTCCGCCAGGTGCCGCTTTCATCATGATGAGTCCGGCGTCGAACTACGGCATCCCAATATGCTTGTAGACGCCCTGCGTCTTTATCATCATCTTTACGTACCGCGCCCAATAAATGCCCTGGAATAAGCTGCAATGCATTCGGCCCATCTGGAAAATACGATGTTGAAAGTGCAATTGAGGAAGAAATCGCCACAGCTTCTGCCGTCGACATCACCGTGCCAGGTTTTTCTACAGACCAACCTTCAGACGTCACGCCAGAACGTAAATCGCGGAAGATAGTGACCAGGGTTTCAACAACAATGTCATCAACAGAGCCTGGTGCTGCAGCTTCCGCAAGTGCTTGCTTCGTCTTCGATTCCACAAGCTTGATCTCAGCTTGACGATCCCCAATTGGGTTAATCTGTTCGAAATTAAAACGACGCTTCAGCGCGGCGCTCATTTCACTCACGCCCTTATCTCTCAAGTTCGCTGTCGCAATCACACAGAAACCTTGGACCGCTGGAACGGAATGCTCCCCTAATTCCGGAATAGCCATGCGTCGTTCTGACAAAATCGGAACAATCGAGTCCTGCACCTCAGGTTGGCAGCGCGTGATTTCTTCAATGCGCGCCACCTTTCCGGTCGTCATCGCCTGAAGGACCGGCGATGGCACTAATGCGGTATCACTTGGACCATGTGCCAACAACATTGCGTAGTTCCAGCCATATCGCAGCTGATCCTCGGTAGTTCCTGCACTACCTTGCACCGTCAATTCTGAGGAACCACAAATTGCCGCGGCCAGAAGTTCCGATAACATTGACTTTGCAGTACCTGGTTCCCCAACGAGCATCAATGCTCGCGAGCCCGCCAAAGTCACCACACAACGTTCGATCAATGCACGATCACCAATAAACTTCGCGCTGATGTCCATACGTTG
>JAUMZC010000065.1 GCA_030528295.1 Corynebacterium sp. | reverse complement strand
AGCCCCCAACCAAAAAAACAAACATGGCACACTATCGAGTTCTCAAACAACACATCCACCAGAAGGTGGACCAGCAACACTACACAGACAACATAATGCTGTCAAGAAATTTTGCTGATTATCAGCCTGACATGCTTCATTATGCTGAAGTTACCCCGTCGCGCTGACTCGATTAAATCTACACACAGCCACAACATCCCACAAATCCGCAGTTAAATCGGCTATTAGATTTTATGCTACGCATCAATTTTCAAACATAAGATCACAAAACCGTTAAGAGCCAGCAAATGATTTATAAGCTATGGAAGTTTGTTCTAAAGGTTCTTAACATAGATAGTGACCATCGCGTTTTTTAACGCCTTCTCCTCCGCGCCCTCTCAAGGAGTCACTATGTCCCATAAGAGCACACCCCACATCAACCCGCGTGGCGTCGAGATTGCAGATACTGTACTAATGCCCGGCGATCCGCTTCGCGCGAAATATATCGCTGAAAACTACCTCGATAACCCAGTACAGTTCAACGAGGTTCGCAATATCCTCGGCTATACCGGAACCTATCAAGGCCTACCCGTTTCAGTAATGGGTAGCGGCATGGGCATGCCTTCAATCTCCATCTACGCCTGGGAATTAATTCACGAATTTGGCGTCAAAAAAATCATTCGTATTGGTTCTTGCGGGTCGTTGCAAAAAGACCTGGACCTCTATGACATCGTCGTTGCTCAATCTGCTTCAACCGATTCAAACTTCCTTTCGCAATATAATTTGCCAGGCACCTACGCCCCCACCGGATCCTGGCGTCTTATTTCCGCGCTAATTCAGCAAGCTGAGCAACAAGGTGTGGAACTTCATATTGGAAACGTTCTCTCCAGTGACATCTTTTACAACGCCGATGAGACGGCGAATGAGCGTTGGGCACGCATGGGCGTACTGGGCGTCGAAATGGAAACTGCGGCGCTGTACGCAATCGCTGCTTATTCGGGTATTGACGCCCTTGGTTTGTTTACCGTGTCAGACAACATCGTCACCGGCGAAAAAACTACTGCGGAGGAGCGTCAAACAGCATTCACCACGATGATGGAATTGGCACTGCCCCTAGCAGGTGCATAGTCATGGCGAATTCCGTCACTCAAGAACGGGCTGCAAAGAATCCGAAAGCAGCGGTCCCAATTCTGCTGTTTAGCTTTGTCTTTTGTTTGATTATTGACAATGGCTTCAAATTTATGTCGCAGCCAATTGCAGATGCCTTGAATCTTTCTGCAAATGAGGTAAGTTTGCAGGCTACACTTCCAGGCATTGTGATTGGAATTGGCGCGGTAGTGTACGCCGCAATGGCTGATGCCATCAATATCAAAAAGCTTATGCTTCTTGGTATTGCATTAATCGCAATTGGCTCACTAATTGGATTCTTCTTTAGCACCTCGTGGTACGCACTCTTGGCCGGACGCCTCATCCAAACAAGCGGACTTGCCGCAGCTGAAACGCTCTACGTCATTTATGTGACCAAATATTTGTCTCGTGAAGATCAAAAGACCTATTTAGGCTTTTCGACGAGCGCGTTCCAACTCGCCCTTCTTCTTGGGACGTTGGCTGGCGGCTATGTAGCAACATATATTTCTTGGACAGCAATGTTCCTGATCCCCTTACTGATGTTGCTCACAGTTCCGGCAATTTTGAAACAAATCCCAGATGAAGATGCGACGCAAAGTAATTTGGATGTGTTTGGCCTGTTCCTCATTACAGTCATCGCAACTTCGACGATGCTATACATGCAAGAGTTCCGCTTTTGGTACCTTATTCCCGTAGTTCTAGGAATTGGACTGTTTATCTGGCACATTAACCGCAACCCAAAGGCTCTGGTCGCGCCCGAATTCTTTAAGAATGGCCGCTACGTTTGGGCCATTTTGCTGGTGCTAGTTGTTTATTCAACGCAGCTTGGATTCATTCTTTTCCTCTTCCCATATGCAATGAGTGATCTCGAGGGCATGACATTAGATAGAGCATCACTCATGGTTGCCCCTGGTTATGCTTGCGCAGTAATTGTTGGTGCGCTCTCGGGCGTTATTGGTAAATTCATGTCCTCACGCGTCACAATTTTCGCCGCCCTCGGCGGCATTATTGGATCACTCGCACTTGCCGCCTTAACGCTCGGCTCCGGACAAATCCCATTAATTATTTCGGTGATTATTTTCGCGTCCAGCTTCGCACTCTTGTACGCACCACTGGTATCGACTGCGATTCAAAATATTCCTCCCGCAAAATCGGGTGTAGCAATTGGTTTTTATAACTTAACGATCAATATTGCTATTCCCGTTGGTATCGCTTACACAGCGAAATTAATGGATCTTCGCCCATCGCTGTTCCCATCGTTGATTACCGCGATCACACCAGCTGAATCCGATACTGCGATACATTATGTTTCAATCTTGTTGATTATTACGTTGATCGCGCTCGCTGGCAGTGTTATCTATTTCCTTGCCGATCGGGTAATGACAATGAAGGAGAAATCCGCAGCCACTGTGGCATAACGGTTCCAAGGGTAAACCACTACATTAGCCCGTCTTCAACTCCGAGGAGACGGGCTTTACTCATGTATTTCAACACAATCGCACAAGTAGAAACACAGCTATAATAAAAGTTCAGTCGGAACATTGTTTTCCAGAACAACATCGGCAAAGGATGTCTATCTTATGGAGACTGCAAATTACCGCTTGGCACCCACCGTTGTGTATTACGTTATTGCCTGCACCTTAGCCTGGATCATTATTCTTCCATTATGGTTTACCGATGAGGGAATTACACATCCCGCCTTTGTGCCGCTTGCCGCCGTCATGATGCTTACCCCAACGGTCGCGGCTGTAATCGTTGGTCGTGTCATGTACCGGAAGTCCTGGAAAGAACTTCTCGGTTTCCTCGGAATGAGTATCCGGCAACCATACAGCAAAACACTGAAGTGGATCGGCATCGCATTGGTAATAGGAATAGCCATTCCATTCCTGTCCTCATTCCTCGCTGCGGCGTTAGGTTGGTTCCATTTCGATTTTGTAAATTTTTCAATGGCCCAGCAAATGATGCCTGAAGGAGAAGGCACCGCGCCCGGCGATGGTGCCGCACCAAGTTACTCCACCGTAGCACTTGTTGCCACGTCGCTTGCCTTGATTCCCCTTTCGGCACTCACCAATTCATTGGTGGCAGCAGGTGAAGAAATTGGTTGGCGAGGTTACCTCCAGCCTGCATTACAGCACTATGGCACTTGGCCGGCACTGATTATTACCGGTGCACTTTGGGGGTTTTGGCATGCCCCTCTGATTTTGTTGGGGTACAACTTCTCCAGGACCAACTGGGTTGGCATCACTGTGATGACAGTGGGCTGCGCCTTCCTTGGCATCCTGATCGGAGGAACCCGCATCTACTCCGGAAACGTTTGGCCGGCTGCAATCTTCCACGGCTCGTTCAATACCGCAGGCATGACTCTGCCATTCCTCAGCGATGCGAATATACTCCCGGACCGCGTGTATTCGAGCCCGCTCGGGTTTGCAGGCTGGATCGTCATCACGATCATGATTGCGGTTTTCTTGGTAGTTCAGTTCATCACGCACAAGCGCACCACAATGGTTCCGGCGCAAACCCAGCTTTCCCCCAGCTAACAGCGACCCTGTACAGGATAAAACCCCCTCACCATTCATCAGGTAAGGGGGTTTACGTGGAGCTGCCGGGAATTGAACCCGGGTCCTTCGTCATCGCACCAGGGCTTCTCCGTGCGCAGTTCGCGCATGATCTCTACTCGGCCCTCCGGATCAGACGAACATGTCCGGATGATAGGCCCAGTTGTCGGTAAGTGTCCCACTGCACCCCGTCAACACGATGCCGCGGCGAGTCCTTTAGTCGATGCCAGGTTCTAGGCCAAGGACGAAACCTAGGCTGACAGACATGCAGTCGCCGTATTAGGCGGCGAGTGCATAGTCGCGCTGAGTATTCTCTGCGCTTATTTTGTGCTACGACGCTTAACGGTGGTCTCTAGCCTGCACCGGCACGCTTCCCCTGGTTTAATGTACGGAGTCGAAACCTTAATCAGCCCCTTACATCATCTTCCGGCGGGATCGGCACCTTCCGAAAGAGCTTCACCATTGTAAGCTACGTTGCTTCACCAGCGCAACCCCCGCTTTTCGACGTCGCCCCCGGCCTACGTGGCACCGCCCAGCACGCGGATCAACCGTTCGATCTCAACGAGTGCCCTAAAACTTGGCCTCATCGCCCTTGTGGACCCGAAATTCACCACAACGTCAGCATCATGCACAGGGTCATACCAGAGGTGAGCAGCAGAAATACCAAGATGCCCGACCAGTCTGGGCCAACACCAAAGCCATGGCACTAGCCCCTCGAACTTCACCGTCATAGTTCCAGCACCGTACTGTAGACCGCTGCGGAACGTATGGCGTGGTTTGGTCATCCATGACCATGATGTTTCACTCACAAGCACCCCCGTACGTAGCGCTTTGATGAGGGTCAGGAAATCACCTGGGGTCGCGGCGATGCCTCCCCCAGCCCAATCAACGCTGAGCACGGGCGCGGCGTCGATACGCGTTTTCCCTAGGTAGAGTGGTGCGATTCGACCCGAGCCAGTTGTGGGGCGGGTGCGGCCGGGCATAAAGCTGCGCCGCATACCCAACGGTTCAAAAATTCGTTTGTGTACAAGGTCGTGAAAATCCGTGGCCGTACTCGACTCTAAGATCAGCCCCAAAACTATAAAACCTGTGTCACTGTAAAAGAACCTTTTCCCCGGAGCGCTCACCGGACGTTGGCAACACCGGGCATGTGACAGCAAATCCAGCGGACTCCATTGCTGGTCAGGGTTCGCAACCGCAAGTTCGCTTATGTTCGGCCCCTGCGCCTGCCCCAGGAAGTAATCGTTAGCCCCAGAGGTGTGAAGCAACAAATGCTCAATGGTCACATCGTATAAGTTTTCATCATGGAAAATACCGCGCAGCAGATGTGGGCCCAGCACAGAAACCACCCGGGTATCGAGCGCAAGTATTCCCTGCTCAATGAGCTGCATGGTGATCGCTGCGGTCACCAACTTACCGACGCTTGCAGCATGAAACGGCAGGTCCACAGGACCATATTGATAATCAACACCAAGCCCCGGGGCATGCACAGCAACCTGCGGCTGCCATCTGCGACTTTGCCGATCTAGGTGCCGAGTTATTGCAGTATCAAAACGCTTAGCTGCCATAAAGACTCGCTCCTGCTAACGATGCTTCCACGCCCACCAGTATACCTATGAGATATATCAAGGCGGTGACTACATCAGTTATTTGGTGTCTTGCACCCACCGCTGCCGAGTCTTGCGGGATCGTTTGTGGTCCCAATACGCAATCAAGCCAATCACCAGCCCAGCGACAATCGGCATCCAAAACTTTGTGTGATCCAGCATCCAAATCACCCACGGCGGCAATTCCGGCACATGAAAACGCGGCAACGAGAAACTAGGCCACGGAATGCTGGGCCACGGGATATCCGGCCAGGGAATATTTGGCAGATTAATACTCGGCAGGAATCCGAGGAGTTTACTCAGCAGCGGGCCAACGATCAACAGTGCGAACGCCCAAACAACCTTTCCCATGCCACCAAGCAGCGGATACAACAGACGCTTCATCGGTGACGCTTCCATTGCTTGATGACGCCGTGCCGCCGGGGTTCCACTCGGAGGCTCAAGGATGACCACACCTTGGGACGTTCGGAGTTTGATCTCCATAATTTCCCGGAACGGATTCGCTTGGATGATGCCGTAATTTCTGGCCACAATGGGACGTTCCGGGCTGAATTTCCCGGGCTCGCACTTGGCGTCGAACGCGAACCGTGCGTTGATCGGGCGTTCGAAGCGTGCGGTAGGCGCGCCGTCGACAAGCACGAGGATACTGCGTTTGCCGCCGGCGGCTACACGTTGGTCAATATTGTTGAAGCGGACCGCGCTGAATAAGCAAATATCTTCGCGCGGCTCCGGAAAATCTGGGTCGTATTCACGTAAAGTTTCGAATCCGGCCTCGATCACTTGAATGTGACCGAAGGCCGGGTGTGTAATCTCCCAGACCCAGCAAGGCGAGCTATCCACGAATGCCCTTGACGCGGCGCCCTAATTCGCGGGTAACGTCGCGTTCTGCTGCGCGGCGTTTGAGATCTTGACGTTTATCGTAATTCTGCTTGCCCTGGCCCAAGCCCAGCTCCACCTTGAGTCGGCCGTTCTTAAAGTACAGTTTCAGCGGAATAAGAGTTCGGTTTCCATCACGCACTTTGCCCATAATCGCATCGATCTCCCGCCGATGCAGCAGCAATTTCCGGCTGCGTCGCGGGCTATGGTTCATCCAAGAACCATGCGAATATTCAGGAATATGCAGGTGGCGTAGCCAAACTTCGCCATCGTCAATAGTTGCGAAGGCATCGTTTAGGGTTACTTTGCCTTCACGTAGTGCTTTAATTTCAGTGCCTACCAGCGCCACACCGCACTCGTAGGTTTCGAGGATGTGATAATCGTGTCGTGCTCTGCGGTTCGTTGCGATAACCGGGTTATCCACCGCCTTTTTCTTTTTCTTAGCCATAGCGAAACTAAGCTTACAGCTATTTGCGGACGTACATCCGCAATGTCACCTGCGCTGTGATCGCCGCGAACAAAATACCAACCACCGCGACAATCGGCGAAACCACCCAAATATCAGCCGCAGTGATCGGCGCAATCAGTTTCGATTCATACAGACCCGACAACGCCCGGTCTAGAACAAACTTTTTACCTAAGATAAGGCCACCCATTGCCAAGATCGCGCCGATCACCACCGCAATCACCGCTTCCATCACAAACGGCGCCTGGGTGTACCAGCGAGACGCACCAACCATACGCATGATCGATGTTTCTTCGCTGCGCGCAAACGCCGCAATCTGCACCATATTGGCAATGAGGAAAATCGCGGCAATGGCCTGGATCGCGGCGATGAGGAAGGTGGCGTTTCGGACCGCGTCAAGGTTTCCGGTAGCGGACCGAAGATCATCTACTTGGTCAATCACGTCGGCGACCTGCTCCATGTTCCGCACCGGATCCAGCGGCTTCGGATTCAGCGGATCCTCCAAACGTACGTGCAATGCCGCGGGCAGGGCGTCTTTACTCGTCGAAGCTACGAGCAAGGGATCCGAATCCTGAAATACTTCAACGAACCGCTGATAGGACTGCTCCCGAGAACGGAAGGTGACGCTTTCCACGCCCTCCGCACCTTCGAGCTTGTCTCGAATCTCTTTGCACTGCGGGGAAGAACAATCGCCGTCATTTGCGGAAACTTCCTCAGTGAACTGCACCATCACCTCAACGCGGTCGAGGTAGATTTCTTTCGTCCGCGACGTCATACCTGTGACCAAAAATCCCGTGGCCAAGAGTGCTAATGAAATTGCCGTCGTAATCACCAATGCCACGGTCATGGTGAGATTTCGGCCCAGCCCCTGGAAAGCCTCGCGCAATACAAATCCGAGTTTCATGAACGTTTTCCTCTCCTACGAACGTCCGGTTAGCGGCCTACGCCGTATACGCCATGAGCATCGTCACGGACTAATTTGCCAAGGTTTAATTCGATGACGCGCTTTCGCATGGCATCCACCGCCGCCGCATTATGGGTGGACATCACCACCGTGGCACCCGTGCGATTAATTCGGTTCAACAGCACCATAATGTCATTGGCCGTTTCCGGGTCCAGGTTGCCTGTGGGCTCATCCGCCAACAGCACAAGGGGCCGATTGACAAAGGCACGGGCGATTGCCACACGTTGCTGCTCGCCACCGGACAACTCCCCTGGCATGCGGTGAGCCTTACCCTCTAACCCCACAAGCTCAAGGGTTTCGGGCACGAGCTTATCGATCACATTTCGCTTTTTACCAATCACCTCTAATGCGAATGCGACGTTATCGTACACACTCTTTTTAGGCAGCAATCGGAAATCCTGGAATACATATCCAAGCCGTTGCCGCAATTTGTTCACTTGGGAACCGCGCAACTTATTGACGTGAAATTCGCCAACTTGAATATCCCCTGACGTCACTTTTTGCTCACGCAGCATGAGTTCCAGGAATGTTGATTTGCCTGAACCGGACGGGCCAATAAGAAACACAAACTCGCCACGATCGATGGTGAGTGAAATATTGTCAAGAGCTGGCCGTGTGGAGGTTTTGTAAATCTTAGTAACGTTCTTGAAAGTGATCACTCAACCCACAGTAGTTCACACCAGTCACAGGTTCTAGTTTATATAGGCAACTCTCAGGAAACCTCGGCTGCGGCAGCAGCGCGTTTCTTTCGGCCGAGCAGAATTAAATGAACACTCACGGCAGTACCAATAACACCAAGAATCGCCCATACAATCGGTTTACCGGTCATGTATCCGGAAAACGCCAAACCAATCCATAACAATCCAAGGGTGCGGACTTTATCCGCGACTGTAAGATCGCCGGACTCGTACCGCTGGAGGTAACCGCCGAAAATGGAATGATTGTAAAGGTAATGGTGGAGCCGTTCCGAACTACGAGCAAAACAAAACGCGGAGAAGATCAAAAAGGGCGTAGTAGGCAGCAGCGGCAGCACTACACCCACCGCACCGATGCCTAACGAGACAAGACCAAGTACCTTTAACAGGGTTTTCATAGAAGCTACTGTAATAGGCTAGCCTAAGGTTATTCTAGCCAGAGGTTAGCCCTGTTCCTGAGACATCCGCCACCGAATGCCGGCTTCTAGGAACCCGTCAAGGTCGCCATCCAGCACTTTTGAGGGATCATTCACTTCAAAGGTTGTCCGGTGATCTTTCACCATTTGGTACGGGTGCAGCACATACGAACGCATTTGATTGCCCCACGACGCGTTGCCGCCGGCACCGAGAGCATCAAGTTCGGCGCGTTCTTCTTGACGCTTGCGCTCCAACAGCTTTGCTTGCAGCACCCGCAATGCGGACGCCCGGTTTTGGATCTGAGATTTCTCGTTTTGGCAGGTCACCACAATGCCAGTGGGAATGTGTGTGATACGAACTGCGGAGTCAGTTGTATTTACTGATTGCCCACCCGGGCCGGAAGAACGGTAGACGTCCACGCGAATGTCGGTGTCCGGGACGTCGATATGATCAGTGGTTTCCACGACGGGCAGCACTTCAATTTCCGCAAACGAGGTTTGGCGGCGCGCCTGATTATCAAAGGGGCTGATGCGGACGAGGCGATGTGCGCCCTGCTCCACCGAGAGCGTTCCGTACATGTATTCGCCATGCACAACAAAGGTTGCGGATTTGATTCCCGCCTCTTCTGCGTAGGAAATATCGTAGATATCGACCTTGTGTCCTGCCTTTTCCGCCCAGCGAACATACATGCGCATGAGCATTTCCGCCCAGTCCGCGGCGTCAACACCCCCAGCACCGGAGCGGATGTTAATCACCGCCTCGCGCGCATCATATTCACCCGACAACATCGTCTTGACTTCCAGTGACTGAATATCTGCGCGCAGCTCCGCCAACTCTTCGTCGGCATGTTCAAACCCCTCACCTTCTTCCTCTGCAAGTTCGTACAGCACCGGCAAATCATCGAGGCGCTGCCGAAGGTCCTGCAATTTCCGAAGATTCCCCTGAACAGCAGAAAGCTCACTAGTTACGCGCTGCGCATGCTCAGGGTCATCCCATAATGTGGGGTCTGAGGCTTGCGCTTCAAGTTCTCGGACCCGCTCAGCCATCGCCTCGGGATCCATCACCTTTTCGATGGTAGTGAGGGTCGCGGATAGGGCAGAAAGTTCAGAGCCAAGGTCCTGTCGCATAGCGTTCAATTCTAGCCCACCATCAACAACTCCAGCATGTAGCGTAACGACGCCCCGACCCAACCGCCCCCACACCGCTAACTTGTGCGAAACCTCACCGTAATCATTGCAATCAATGTCAGTCCCGCGAGCGTCAAAAAGACCATGGCATAGAGCTGGTGGAAAAACATGTGTTCTTGCATTTGCGGCAACATCCACACCGCCCATGGAATGGCCACCCCAATGACAGTGCCATACGTCACTCCCGCAGCGCTACTCCATTTCCGACGCACATTCCACGTTCCAATTACCACTAGCATCACGCAAGAAAGTGCTAACAATGCAAATAAGACGAACATTGGTCCGCGCCCAAGCCCTAAGACGATTCCCCAAAACGGAAAGATCATCCACATCGTTGGGGCGATCAGCAAACCCGACCAAAACAGCGATGAACTGCGGATTCCATATTCCCAACACAGCCCTTGATGGACACAACAACGCTCTCGTAAGGCAGGTACGCCGAGGCAACTGACCATAAAGGCCATCGAAACCACGGCGGAAACCATATATTTGAGCGTACCTAAGCTCTATAACATCTATGGCATCGGCAGGTGCCGCAAACGACTACGCGAACCTTGCGCAACCAATGCACAATGGAACGCATGAACAATCCTCAAAACCTCGAAGAGATGATCGGCACGATTACAAAGACCTTCGTGATCGCCCACGAAGCCGATAGCGACGAACACCTAGCCCAATCTCTTGTATTTAACGCTGGCCGCCTTGCCTGGCGAATGCGAGAAGCAGGCATTACCGCACAGCAAAAAACCAATACCACCGACATCGTCACCGAGGCAGATCATGCCGCCGAACAGTTTGTTTCCGGCGCACTTGCGGCATTACGCCCCGATGACGGGGTACTCGGCGAAGAAGGCACGTCGCGGGCTTCCACCAGCGGCAAGACCTGGGTTGTTGATCCAATTGACGGCACCTTCAACTTCGCCTCGGGTAGCGATTACTTCTGCTCGGCACTTGCACTACAGGAAGGCGACTCCGTACGTTTCGGGGCTGTGCATCGCCCGGCGATGGGATACACCTGGTTCGGCGGCCCTTCCATTCCAACAACCCGTGATTCAAAACCCTTAGCGAAACTAACCTCCGCAGCTTTACCGAAACTATCTCTCGCAACTTACCTTCATCCTTCGTATATGGATTCGCTGTGTGAGACATGGACCAGAGTTGCGAGCAAAGCCGGGACGCTCAGGATGCTCGGCGCCGGCAGTATTGATCTCGCTAGCGTAGCCGACGGGACGCTTGGCGCGTGGATGCAACATTCCGTCCCTGCGTGGGACTGGCTCCCCGGCCGGGCGCTCATCGAAGGTGTTGGCGGACGCTGCGAATCCATTGATGCTGGTGGTGTCACCTGGTCCATCGCAGGGAACCCACGAGCAGTCGAAGAAATGATCGCTGCATTAAGCTAAGCCCATGCAGAATGACCTCGCGATAGCCCTCAAGCTTGCCGACCTCGCCGATTCGATCACTCTCCCCCGCTTTGAAGCACACGATTTGAAAATTGATTCGAAGCCGGACATGACCCCCGTTTCGGATGCCGATCTCTCCTGCGAACAGGAACTTCGAGCGCTCCTCGCCGAGCTCGCCCCACATGACGAAATCCTTGGCGAAGAATTCGGCGGCGCGAACTGCAGCGGCCGCCAATGGGTTATCGACCCCATCGACGGAACCAAAAACTATGTTCGAGGCGTACCGGTATGGGCGACACTAATCGCACTGCTTATCGACGGCCAGCCGGTCGTTGGCGTTGTGTCAGCTCCTGCGCTCGGACGCCGCTGGTGGGCTGCCGAAGGCGAAGGCTCCTGGCGAAGCGTGTTCGGTGGCGCACCCAAACAATTACAGGTCTCATCGGTGGCAAACATTGAAGACGCCTCCGTGTCCTTCTCCTCACTCGACGGCTGGCGCGACCGGAACCTGCGCGATCGATTCTTTAATTTGTCCGACATCACCTGGCGACTCCGCGGCTTCGGCGATTTCTTCTCTTACTGCCTCGTAGCCGAAGGTGCTGTCGATATCGCCGCCGAACCCGAAGTGATGCTGTGGGACCTCGCACCACTGGCAATTCTTGTCACCGAAGCAGGCGGACGATTCACTTCCCTCGCGGGTATCGACGGCCCGCACGGCGGTGACGCGCTCGCAACCAACGGTCTGCTGCACGACACCGCCCGCAATATCCTCTACCAGGACTCTTAAAAACTTTGCGACTGCCGCCACGCAGCATGAAACAGTTGCCCTAAGGGCATCAGTGGCGGGCAGCCTGGGATCACTGGCCGCATTGTAGGTTCTACACTAAGTGCATACAGCGGCGCCTTGCTCTGCTCAATTCCCACGCAATTGCCGTCCCCTTCGAGCCACACCCCTGGACGAAAATAGCTTCGATTGGTTCCAGGATGATCCGCTTGTACCAGGTGATCCGTCAACTCAGCTGCTAGCACTGGCAGCATTCCAGGTTGCCACCCATTCCATGCACAAATATTGGCATCACTCGGATCCGCCAATGCGATTATTTGCAAATAATATTGTGCTGCTTCCGTGCTAATGCCGAATTGCTCGCACACATCCGCCACTAACTCTGGCGCTGACACCAACGGATTATAAGGATGCCCCTGGCGTGTTGCATATTGCCTCGAGGCTTCCAAAAGGACAAGGTTGAGGTGTCCTTCCTGCAATAATCCCCACCCCGAATTCATATTCGCTTCAATATCGGGCATTGGTGTTTTCCCGAACTGAAATTCGTCCGGTAAATCGGCGGGTTTATCAACAACTTTCTCCCGCATTTCCTGCACCTGTTCGCACAAGAATGCGCGTTCGGGGTCGTCGCTACGCCGCCAAGAAATCAGCAACAACACCGCACCTAGCAATTCCAGTGTCGGGCAATTCCCAATCGGCCGCCAAATTTGCGCACAAACTTCCGGACCAAAAAGATGATGCAGTTTCGCGTACTCCTCATCACTGAAATGCACCAACGGTGGACCATACATTTCCTGCCACGCCTCGGCCATTCGATCAATGTTTCGCCCTCGAAAAATACTATCGACGGCGCGTCCAGGTTCCACCCCCGCCGCCAGAATGACTCGATGATCACGGAACGGAGCGTCCCCCAATTGCGCTTGCGCGATGACTTGCAAGTCACCAGAAAGAGGTTTGCCACCAAGCAACCACCTAATCGCAGCTGGCGACCAACTCGTAGCAACCCACAAGGTTTCGATCTCACTTTCTAGCTGCTCCGCAGTACTTATCGGCCTTCGTTCAAGCTCCCTGAGGCATTCGGCGAACTCCGTTTGCGACAGCCCAAATTCATCTAACACCTCTTGCGCTTCGACCGTCTGTGCGGGCGCAAGAACTTGCGCCCCACCCATATCCGCCTCCAGCACGATGCAATCCCCGATGACACACGGCGCTTCCAATCCCTCCAATGGAACGCCAACATTTGCGAACCGTCCGCTAAATATTCCTGCGGTTACAAACGTTTGTAGTGCTCGCGCTAGATCGCAAACCACTTCGTTCCGCAACATCGGCGAGAGCAACAGCGAAATCAGTAGTCGCTCCCGGCCAATAAAGTAAAACAAAGAAACGTACACCAGGTGCTCATCAAGTTGACTTGGATGCTGCAATACCCTCGCAAGCGACTCAGATGCTTTGTTCACTTGCTCCACTGAAAATCTTCCTCCTGCCATCCCGGATAAATAGTCCAGCATGTCTGTGGCGATATCACTGAGTTCTCGGATGCGGACTTGGGCGATTGGTCGCGGTTCAAAGCCCGCACATACGCGCAAATTCTCGAAATAAGAATCGAGTGTTTGGATATCCGCTGCGGCATGGACAATCGCTGCCAAGATCTCCAACGGTGCACCGCGAAATTGTTGGCGAAGGACAGCAAGAGCAGGTGAATCTTCGCGCAGGTTCCACGTAGTCGTGCTGTCAACCTCCGTCTCCACTGACCCACGCCAGCCGTCTTCATTTGTGGCCGAATACCCAACAACGCGACCTGGTTCATGCACTAATGCTTGCAATACTTCCGCTGCCTGTTCTGCGGTGTAATGGCGCATTGATTCGCTAGTACTTGCGTCACGCGGCCGCAATTGATGCCAGCCCGCCAACGGCAAATACGAAGACACATACGAGCGGGCTCCCGCAGCATCAAAGCTTGGCATCAACGGAAGGTCAGTCACGGCGTCGAAAAGCTTCGTGCCATCAGTGAACCAATATCCTCCCCCTGGGCGCATGACTACAGCACAGACTTTATTGTTGCTGGTAAAGACGCCAAAAGGAGAAATAATAGTTCTACCGTCATCATCCTCCAACACCACATCGATGTGACGATCGCCGACCTTACCTAATGGGCTTAGCGACGTCTCCGGGACGCTCGTTATCACCGTGGAATCCTGTGCGACAAGACGAACATTTGACCAATCGAAAGCGTCACCAAGCGCATTTTTTACCCACCCGGAAACACCCAAATATTCGAGCAATTCCAACGGCTTCGCCGACGCAGGAATATTGTCCGCCCGCGCCCGCGCCGCAATATCCCAAACCGCAAACTTGTTCCCTTTTATGGGCAATAATGCAAAGTTTTTTCCAATCAGTACCTGGCCACCGACATGCCAAATTGGATCCCCCTGCGGATGTAGTATTCCCGCGCCGGTAAGCCGATAATCTCCGCACAAAATCGAATACCTGTGCGGAAAATCCTTCGCCGCTCCTGCCAATTGAAAATCCGAAGAACCAAGCCAACACACAAACGGCTGCTCACCCAATCTCACACACACCGTCACCTGTTCATTGACCGCACGAATAGACATTATTTCCCCTGCTATAAAAGGAAATTCAATATGCTTTGTTACCGTGTCGCCGTTCATGAACTCGATGCAATTATCCGCAGCCACCGCAACTTCCGGCCACGACTCCCACAAGCCCAGCGAACCCGCCCCTGAGCCTTCTGACAAACGTTCGATGCACCGCTCAAGCGCCGGCCAGGACAATTCACTTGCAAACCCGAAGCGAACAGCATTCGCAAACTCAGACGCGGCGTCGAAACGCAGCATTTGCTGCATTGTGTCGGGTCGAAAATCCAATAAGGTTGGAAACGCAAGCGTCGAAAGTTTATTCTGAGCCAACCATGCCAAGCGGGGCACACTGCCCCGACAGCGTTCCCGCTCCTCAGCGGCCTTAGTCAAATAATCCGACAGGAGGTCGCGCGAACCTTTATGCGCCATCATCGCCGCAGCCGTGCGCTCCAAATCCAACGAAGCAACAGCCTTATGAAGCCACAAACTCAGCTTCGAATGTTTGCGCAAATGTTCTAACTCTGTTCGATGCCCATCCTGCGGGAAACACTCACACCACCGATACAAGCCATAACTGAAATCCATCCGACCCGCCTGGAATTCCAACAAATCCCAAGTCACCTCAGTAGCGCACAGCGCATTCACGAGCTCCAGTGACATCGCACCAACTGGCACCGAGCTCGGGATACGCAAACCAGCGAACCCATCACGCACCTGGTGCACCGCGTCAATTAACTGCGGGTGATGTTCGTGAATGTTTTCGCCGAATCGAAGGAATAATGCAATAAGTCTGCGGGCACGAACTCTCGGGCAGCTAGCCGACGAAGCAAACGGGTAGTGCAATTCAATTCGACGCAAAAAATCATCCACCAAAGCCTCCCAAGGGCGAAAGTATCAATAGTTCTAGTTAAGCAAACGGAAGTGCACAACTGGGGGACGCTCGAGGCCCAGCGGCCAAATAAAACCCTGTTTAAAACGTATTTTCGAGGCGGCGCGAGGTGATGTTTGCAGGCTCAGAGCATTAGGCAGGGACAGTGGCGACCGCATCCACCGACACACACTACAGATGACTCCATAACTAATGTCGCTTTTTACACCATGTTGTGCACAATTGGTGTTTTTGGCGACAAAATTTCGGCTCTGGAGCCTTCTGGTGTCGCTTTTTACACCAATTGGACACAACATGGTGTATTCGCCGACAACCCCCAGGTAAACAATTGTACACAATTCAAGTCTTCTCGACGGCGCGCACGTCAGCGACGCTAAAAGCCCAGGCAGTGACGGGCGCGGCGTCGTAAAGCTGGCTCGCGAGCGCCTGGTCGTGATGAATTCATAAATAATGTCGCTTTTTACACCAAGTTGTGCCCAATTGGTGTATTTTGCGACAAAACTTCTGTCCCAGAAGGGGTTCGGTGTCGCTATTTACACCAATTGCCCACAACATGGTGTTTTTGGCGACAACTCCCAGGTC
>JAUMZC010000064.1 GCA_030528295.1 Corynebacterium sp. | reverse complement strand
GGTTCGGTGTCGCTTTTTACACCAATTGTCCACAAGATGGTGTTTTTGGCGACAATACCCAGGTAACCAATTGTACGCAATTCAAAGCTGCGAGACTGCGCGCGCGTCAGTAACTCCAAAACTGCAGGCAGCAGCGGGCGCGGCGTCGAAACGCAAACATCAAGGGGCGGGGGACGATGACGAACTTATAAATAATGTCGCCTAGCCCCCGCCAGCCACCATACACAACGGTGGGGTTGCGCTAGGTCGAGCGCAACTCGGCGTAGTTGTGCCCGTAACGATTGAGGCGCCGCACCACGTCACTGTATGCGATCCCGGAGAACACCTGTTTGGCAGAGTAGGACCAGACTGTATAGCCAGCGGTGACTAGCGCGTCAAGCCGCTCCGTAGCCTTTTTTAGATTGAACTCTTGTTCGTTCACAGTTGCGCCATACTTTCCAGCGCCAGAGACTTCGATCAGAATTTTGGTGTTTTCAATTTCGAAATCCGGCCTGCGCAGCACCCCGCGAGCATCCTTCACAGACACCTGCGGCAACACACTGAACAAATTTTCTTTTCGAACCTGCGCCAAGAAATACGCTTCAGCCGGGGATTCAACTCTTTCATCAGCAGCGTCGATAATACGCAAGAATGTTTTATCACCCTGCGCGGCTAGCCGAAGTTCTTCGCGCGTTACCTCCCCATTTGCCAGCAACCCACAGACCGCGATGAAGGATTCTTCGAACGTATGGAAGCGAACCAAATCAAGCGCAGTTCGCGCCCGTGACGTCAGCCAAACTTCGCCAATGTTTTCGATCTCAGTGCGCTGCAGGCGGGCGCGCAACCGTCGCCCAAAATGCGGAGCGTCTTTGCGGCTACGCACGAGGTAGTATTCGACAGGCCGGGGCGCAAACACCATATTCCACATCCCCCAAAGTACGGCCGCAGAATGCCCACCAATAATTCGAACACCCTTTCCTCCAACAGCAAGTGCTTTCAATTCGTGTTGCGACCATGGAGGCAACCCTGCGAAGTACTCAGCGTCAACATACGTGCCAGGCGCGAGTCGCTGATGGACGTCGTCCCGCGCACTACGTTGTAGTTGTCTCGCCCTAGATTTCACATTTGCAGATGCGCGTACCAATGTTTTACCAGTCAGGCTATTCCCCCGCTTCATATCCGCTAGTCTAACACATCTTCGCTGGCCAGACTACATTTACTGCAGTTATTATATTGCTCAAATTTCCCAAAGCGTACAGTGATGTGTCGATCAAAGTTTTAACAAAACTTCTTAACATCGGCGCTATATTGGACTATATGGACGCCACGAGATTATCACCAAAAACTGCCTGGTCCCAAGCCCTCGGAATGACATTTGTTGCATGGATTGTGTTGGGTGTGGGCTGTTTTAATGTCGGCACAGCTTGGGTTTTTCGGCAATGGGGAGATAGTGTCCAGGGCGCTTTTATACTGGGGCTTTTGTTTTGTGTTGGTGCAGTAATTCTCATTGGGATTGTATTTGCTTTACGACGCCGCGAAGGTGAAGATTTTACAGCGCTAGGGCTCCGCACAAAAGCAGGAACAAAAGTTTGGATAATCGCAATTATTTTCGGTTTGTTGTGGGCTTCGATGACATACCTTCGCGGCGCCGATCCTTTCGAATGGACTTGGCAACGCCCGATCATGATGTTGCTTGGCCCAGTGTTAGCGTTCGGCGAAGAAATTACGTTCCGTGGTTTTATTCTCAACCGCCTACACCGCGCCAATGTTTCCAAGTGGATCCAAGTGCTGTTCACCGGTCTAACCATGGCCACCTATCACAGTTTCATTGCCTGGACTTTCTTTCCGGAAGCATTCATATTTTCGGCAATTGTGTTCAGTGTGCTTTCAATTCTTTATATTGCTGGCAATCGCAGTCTGCTGCCGCCGCTCGTGGCGCATTCACTCGTGCACGTCCTCGGCGACCCCGAACTGATGCGCGGAATCCTGGTGGTACTCACGTTGGTCCACTAACTTCATGCTTGTCGACGCCGCCACAGCACCAACAATGCGGCCGCCACCACGCCCTGGCACAACGCACCGATGTACCAGGCCTGCGGCCCCTGTTGGTTATAGGCAAACATCAACGGCAGTAGACCATTGCACAGGTGCATTCCGCCGTGTGTTCCCGCTGCATACCAGGGATTATCGGTGAGAAGAACGACCGCACCAGCTAGCAGTCCCATGCTTAGAGGTAAGACCAAATATTCCACACGCTGCCACATGTTCTGCTGTCCGCCTTGAGAAAGCAGGTGAATGATGGTGAACGCAGCAGTCGTCCATGCGACGGTAAACCAGGGCCGGGCTTTGGTGAGGGAAAATAACCAGCCTCGGTAGATCAGCTCCTCTGGAATGCCTTGCAGGATAAACGACTTACTGATGATGAACACGACGCTCAACACAATCATGGACGTGGTCATCCCACTAATTTCCTGCACGCTGGTGCCGTTTCCGGCGAGAGCTGACAGTATCAACGCGCTGATAACGGTAGGAACCGCGACAATGACGGTACCACCAAGCAAACCAGGGAGCATCTGCCGGAAATTGCTAAAGCCTGTGCTAGCAAATGGTTTTCGCTCAACGTGCTTCATCCAGAGCAACACCAAGATCCAACACACAGCAAGCGTAATCACCGGCGCCAGTATGTTCCCCACCAACCCGAGTGTGCTTTCACTTCGCATCACTGGCAACGCCATAAGCGGAACACGAAGGAAATTGCCAACGAGCAATATCAACAGGGCCACCACCGCACGTAATAACAATCCCCACCAGCGAAGGGTAATGCGTGGTTGGTGAGTATTCGAAGAAATCAACGATGTAGTCATATCGCGAGAATATTTCTGCGTGAAGCACGCGCGATAGTGCCTCAAGGCACATTTTTCGAGACAAAAAATCATGACCCCGGTCATGGGTCACCAGCACTACTCTGGAATTGTGACCCGTCATTGCATCGCACGAAACAGCGAGCCAGGTGGCCTTGAATCGCCACACGCGTTAGCCCGTGAAGCTCGCCCATTTTTGCGGTTCTTTATCTTTGCAGGGCTGCTTCTTTCCGCACTAACGATCGCTTGGCCCGTTCCTTGGTTTGCCGCAGCTCAGATCGCCTGTTTCCCCCTGCTACTGAGCGCATGGACGTTGTGGGTTCGCGCCGTCGATAATCAGCGACCATTGCGATTACCCTCCTGGTTGCTAGCTACCGCGCTGATGGCGGGCTCTATTTTAAGCAGTAATTCCGTGGGCATTTTCTTTATCTGGGTGGCCGCAACTGTGCTCTACATGTGCGTATCACGCACCGCAAGTTTAATGGTGTGCGCAGTTTTCGCTTTATTCATCGGCGTTGTCCATATTTCCTCCGGCGCACCAGCACGCGCCATCTTCATAGAAACATTATTCGCATTATCCGCCGGCGCGGTCAGCATAGCGCTGGCCGTGTTTTTACAACGGTACGCTCGAGAATCCGCAGAAAAACAACGTACGCTGCACCAGCTGAAGCTCGCAAACGAACAACTACGCGATCTGACACTTGCTCAGGAACGAAGCCGAATCGCCGCAGCTCTCCATGACGCGCTCGGACACAGGCTTACATCCGTGAGCATGTCACTAGAATTTGCGGAACGTTCCTGGGATAGCACACCCGAGCGAGCGAAGGAAGAAGTTGTGCACGCAAAGGAAAGCGTTATCGACGCCCTCGACGAAATGCGCACCGTCGTTCGCGCCATCCATCCCGTGCAGCTTGAATCTGGTGGTTTTGTAGACACCTTGCGCAAAATCGGTGATTCTTTCGCCTCGACGGGCCTTGATGTACAGGTGCATGCCCCCTCTGAATTACAACTCGACCATGAAGTCGAACGCGTACTACTCGCCGCTACCCAAGAAGCGCTGACTAATACAGTCCGGCACTCCGGGGCAGACCGCGTGGTCATAGAGTTCACCGAGGATGGCACCCTGTCGTTCGCTGACAACGGTACTGGCAATACTGCCCCATCCCTTGGTTTCGGACTGCGCTCCTTGCACGAACGCGTAGCCGAACTCGGCGGACATGTTGAAGTGGTAGATCACGGCGGCATTGAGAATGGCTTTTTGTTGAAAATTTCGGTACCGGTAGGTGTTGCATGACCAAACGAATCATCCTGGTAGATGACCATGCTTTAATGCTCCGCGGACTTTCGCTTATCTTCGAAACCATCGACGGATGCGATGTGGTTGCCACAACCACCGATGGCCGGGAAGTATCCAAGCTAATAAACGAACACCAGCCCGATGTAGTGGTAACAGACGCGGTCATGCCTGGCTTTGATGGTCTCGCCGTGGTCACCGAATGCGCACGCCTCCACCCAGAGGTGCCGGTGCTTGTGCTCACCACCTTCGACGATGCTTCCCTGGTACGCTCACTTATCGACGCCGGGGCCGCTGGCTATTTACTCAAAGACGTCTCCGCAGAACACTTATTCGAGGCAATTCAAGCGGCCGCTGAAGGAGGAATTGTCCTCGATCCCCGCATCGCGCGAATCGTACATAGACGCAATTCTGGCACTTCAAAAGTACGTGGCATTATGACGCTCACCCGGGCAGAACGCGCTGTAGCCGAGCTGGTCGCGCAGGGGGCGAACAACAAGCAGATCGCGGCGCAACTCTTCCTCGCCGAGGGAACGGTGAAGAATCATGTGTCTCATCTATTACGAAAACTCGATGCCGCCGACCGTACCGTCCTCGCCTTGAAACTCGCAAAATCTTTCGGTTATTTAAATGGCGGACCTGGACACGGCGCGTGAGGAACTCAGCGTCATTCCGGCGCCATGGACCTCATCCGCTCATAGAACGCAATTGCGGCGGCAGTGGCAAGATTCAGCGAATCAGTCCCCTCACCCATGGGAATACATGCTCGAATATCTGTGGCTCGCATCGCGTGCTCAGTTAACCCCGGGCCCTCGGCACCTACAAGCAACCCCACCGGTTTGTTCGATACAGGAGTCAGCGCTTCGGACAGCGTTGTTTTGGTGTTCGGGGTAAGCGAGACCAAGTGGAATCCGCGTCCTTTCAGCAGTTCAAGACTACGCTGCCAGGTCGTTGTTGTGCCGCCCAGGTGTGCGAATGGTAAGCGAAGAACATGCCCCATGGAAACTCTAACCACTCGGCGATACAACGGATCCGCACACCCAGCACCGAACAAAATTGCGTCAACACCCAGGCCGGCGGCATTGCGAAACAACGCACCAACGTTCTCATGATTTCCGACCCCTTCGAGGATCACAACAGTGTTCGCACGTTCAATTACTTCTTCGACACTTAACGACGGCGCGCGGTCCGCCGCTGCCACCAGCCCTCGGTGCATATCAAACCCAGCGACCTCGGCTAATGTTTCCCGAGTTACCTCATACACCGGAACCCCAGGATCACCGTAGGTTTCGAGGAAGCTCTCGAGCTTTGCGCCAAAACCTACGATCATTCGAACAGGAAAACGCGATTCGAGGAGCCGCGAGATTACAAGCGGTCCCTCCCCTATGACCAAGCCCTTGCCACCAGGCAGATCAGGCCGTAAGTTCGAGTGATTCAAGTTCCGAATATCGTCGAGCCGCGGGTCTGTAGGGTCAGATAGAAAGATTGATTCCACAGAGCTGAAGCTTAATACAATCTCCCCCTATGACGACGCCGAAACGCCGGTCGTAGATTCTAACACTTCCGTACCTTATATCGCTTTTGCGCCCCCGCTAACCAATTGCACACAATTCAATGCTTCTCGACGGCGCGCACGTCAGCAACCACAAACATGCAGGCAGAGGCGGGCGCGGCGTCAAAAAGCTAGAGTCGCGAGCGCCAGACCTTGATGGTCATATAACCAATGTCGCTTTTTACACCATGTTGTGCCCAATTGGTGTTTTTGGCGACAAAATTTTAGCTCCAGGAGGGGTCCGGTGTCGCTTTTTACACCAATCGCGCACAAGATGATGTTTTTGGCGACAAAACCCAGGTAACTAATTGTACGCAATTCAAAGACCCTCAACCGAAGCCGAAGGATTGAGGGGCAAGTTAGGCAATGTGTTTAGTTCAGCACGGTAAGCAACGGGTCGACAGCAAAGTAAATCATGAACAGTACTGAAATGAGCCACAGCAACCAGTGGACTTGCTTCGCCCTACCCGCGGCGGTTTGCATAAGCACATAGGCCACGAAACCGACGCCGATGCCGTTGGCAATCGAATAGGTGAACGGCATGATAACGATCATCAGGAACGCGGGCAGCGCGATGTGGAACTTGGTGAAGTCGATGTCTTTAATCTGGCCCATCATGAGTGCGCCAACAACTACGAGGACAGGAGCGGCCGCTTCAATCGGAACCACTGCATACAGTGGTGTGAGGAACATAGCGGCGATAAATAGCAAACCTGTAATCACGTTAGCCAAGCCAGTGCGCGCGCCGTCGGCAATGCCAGCGGCGGAGTCAATATACACGGTGTTCGATGATGCAGACACCGCGCCACCGACGATTGCACCAGCGCCTTCGACGACCAGTGCGCTCTTCATATTCGGAAGATTGCCCTCTTCATCCACGAGGCCAGCCTGCTTACCAAGGGCGGTCATCGTGCCCATAGCATCGAAGAAGTTGGCTAATACCAGGGTGAAGAGCAACAACGCGGCAGCAAGGGCGCCAATCCGACCGAATGCACCAAAAAGATCTACCGCACCTACGAGCGAAAGATCGGGCAAACCACCGATAGAGTTCGGCAACTCAGGAACCGCAAGTGACCAGCCAACCGGAACCGGCTTGCCGTCCACAAATGAAGGTCCAGCGCCGGTCAACGCCTCAACGATCATGGCAATAATCGTGGTCACTACGATGCCGATAAACAGGCCGCCGCGAACGTTACGCGCAACCAGCACGCCACAAATGATCAAACCGATCACAAATACGAATGTGGGCCAGGAACTAATGGATCCATTAATGCCTAGCCCGACTGGAACTGTTGTTCCCGCCGAGTCTGGGATGCGGCGCACAAAACCGGCGTCCACCAGGCCAATCAACGAAATAAACAACCCAATACCCACGCCCATAGCGGCTTTCAGTTCGCTTGGGATGGCGTTAAATACCGCAACGCGGAAGCCGGAAATAGCGAGGGCGACAATCACCAGGCCGTCGAGGACAACAAGTCCCATTGCTTCTGGCCATGTCAAGCCTTCCGCACGCACGAACGTCACTGCCACCAGGGTGTTAATACCCAAACCGGTGGCAATACCGAATGGATATCGGGCAAGGAGCCCGAAAGCGATGGTCATCACACCGGCGGCCAGGGCAGTCACTGCCGCAACTTGGGGCACTCCCAGCGCGTTACCGTTCATGTCTTCGACGGTGCCGATGATCAGCGGGTTGAGGATAATAATGTAGGCCATGGCGAAAAAGGTCACCACACCTGCTCGAATCTCAGTTCCAACGGTGGATCCGCGTTCTGAGATATGGAAGAAACGATCGAGTGATCCCGATGGTTTTGCTACGCGATTGCTCGCAGTCATAGCTCTGTTCTCCGTAGGCTCAATAAAGAATGAGGGGCCACGGTTACAATGTCATTGCAAGTAGGGTTCCGGCAAATGGAACCGAATTACCTCCCACATGTATAGCTTCCATGACTCGCATCCTTTTAATTGATAACCACGATTCTTTTACCCATTTACTTGGGGATTTAGTATGGCGCGCCGTCGGAATTCGGCCAAAAATTGTGCCAAATAATTCTCCCGAACTTGATGCCTCCACAATCGCCGAGGCGGATCTTATTGTTGTCTCTCCTGGCCCTGGTCATCCTGGCAATCCGGAAGACATCGGCGGCTCCGCACTCGCGATCGCGCAAACAGAAACTCCAGTCATTGGCGTTTGTCTTGGACATCAAGCAATTGCATTGGCAGCAGGCGCTGTGGTGGATCGCGCACAAATGCCAATGCACGGCCTCCATAGCAAGGTTTTACACAAAGAAAAAGGTGTGTTTGCGGGTATACCTTCCCCAATGAATGTTGTGCGTTATCACTCATTAGATGTCTCTTCGCCAACGCACCGACTCGAAGTATTGGCATACGCCGAAGACGGCACCATCATGGCGCTGCGACGGCTGGATGCGCCGCAATGGGGCGTGCAATTCCATCCGGAATCAATCGGCACTACGCACGGTGTTCGACTGATGCAAAATTTGATCGAGGCAACCGGATGTTTGAAGGACACCACAACATGGGTGCGCCACGCCATCGATCCCGTCGATTTTCCTGCGTTAGCACGGTATTGGTCCACCCAATATCCGCACCTGGTTTGGCTCGATAGCGAGGTCAGCCTGCTTGCCGTGGGCAGAACAACCGTTCATCCATCCCAAATTCCGCAGGGCCGCTTGCGGACGGATAGCTGTTCGGCTGGCGTGGATTTTATCCCCGGCGCACTTGGCGCCTTGACGTATGAAGCATCCGGAGGATGGGATGGCGCGACTTCGAATCAAATTGCGGACCACGAACGATTTATCGTTCCCGAGATTGTGGTGCAACGCGATCACCAAGGGACGTACTTGCTCACCAAAGATGGCAGTGATGCGCAACTCCCAGATCTACCACCGGCGATAGAAGTCCCCCAACCACCCCCACACTCCCCCATTCAAATGTTCGATACCCCCGAGGAGTATCACGCAAAGGTGGCCGCTTGTCAGGACTTTATCCGACGCGGCGAAAGCTACGAACTATGCCTGACCACCGCGGCGTCGACACGCACAGATATGCGACCGATTGATCTCTACCTGAGGCTGCGAAATCTCGCCCCAGCGCCGATGGCGGGCTATCTCCAGCACCCTGATGTTGCGGTGCTTTCTGCCTCGCCAGAGCGGTTTTTGTCGGTGCGCGGCGGGGTTGTCACCGCCTCACCAATCAAGGGGACTCGCCAGCGAGGTCGTAATGACACAGAGGATCTACAGCTCGTGGAAGAACTCGCTGCCAGCGAAAAAGACCGCGCGGAAAACATTATGATTGCGGACCTGCTGCGAAATGACCTTTCACGAACATGCATTCCTGGAACGATTGAGGTCCCAGAGTTATGTGTTGTGCATACCTTTGCGCGCGTGCATCAATTGGTTTCCACGATTACGGGTCGGCTGCCGTATGGGACACCGGGTTTTCGGGCCGCGTTGTCGGCGTTCCCCGGCGGCTCGATGACGGGCGCTCCAAAACAACGTTCGATGGATATCTTGGCAGATATTGAAGGGCGCCCGCGCGGTTACTACTCGGGGTGTCTCGGTTATGTGTCCGCAAACGGGGATTGTGATTTTAGTATTTTGATTCGCACGGCGGTACACAAAGACGGCGTTTTGTCCTATGGTGCTGGTGGGGCAGTTACCCTGCTCAGCGACCCCGAAGAAGAGTACAACGAGGCGGTAGTGAAGATGCTGCCATTTCGGTTGTTGCTCGGAGAGGAATCATGAGAGCCACGAGCTTTCGGCTTGTCGACGGCCGCGTCCGCAACCTCACCGGCCACCTTCAACGTTTACGACTCGACGAAAAGCAACTCAACCGCGTTCGCACCGCGCTACGTGCCGCTGGACCTGGAGCATTTCACCCGATTGTCCGTGCCACCGGGTCTTCCGTCGAGATCAGTATCCGACCCGATAAAGCAATCAAACCCCGCATTGTCCTCGACGCTCACCCACACAAAGACCAGCGTCTCACCCCCACGCTCAAAGGCCCCGACCTCGGTTGGTTAGCCACGCGCATGGACATTTCTCGACGCCGCGGCTGCGATGAAGGTTTGCTCGTACACAATGGCAAACTGGTCGAAGCTATTTACTCCGCTCCGATCGTATTTTTGGATAACAAAGTGCTATGGAGCGCGCATCCCCGCGCGCTTCCTTCAACCACCAGCGCGCAAATACTGCCGTTTCTCGAATCTCTTGGCTATTTCCTTCAGCCTGTCAATGGTTTTGCCATGCACCAATTGCATGACGGTGAAATCTGGCTTGTGAATGCATTTGCCGGTATTCGTACTGTTAGCAATTGGATGGAGTACGGCGCACTCGAGCCCGCCCCCTCGGGCATGGCCCCCGACATGGATGAAGTCAACGCCTGGCTTTGGGAACAGGCCGAAGAAGTGTAGCCCCTAAACCACAATCGTTTTCTCATCGTCGAACGCCACTGCTTTCGGACGTCCGAGTATTTCCGCAGGTGGAGTATCCGTGTGGGCGCCACAACCATACGCCGAATGGACCACATGCCCATCTGCGGAAAACTCGTTGACGCACACACCAAACCGAGGGCCAAGTGGCTCTTTCACCGGCAGATAAAACGCACAATCGGCGCATCGCAACGCTGATTTTCGTGCGTATTCGCTACATGGCCCAAAATTCCCGCTTTGCCATCGCTGGCGGGCATCGTCAAGCCCTTGCCTGGTCAACTGTTTGTTCGAGTAATTTCCGGGCACTTTAACCGTGTTCGGCCCTTCCGCATCGGCTAATCTGGGATCCCCAGTTCGCGGTGGCAGTTGATCGTTCGGCCCCAAATCTCCAGGCTTCACGCGATCCGCATACGGAATCCACTTTGGGGCCCGTAGCGCTTCCTTTCCGGGAAGCAACGCAAGTTCATTAACGGTAATTCGCTCGGTGCCAGGCGCGCATGCTAACACTACGTGCCACTCCCAGCCGCGGTATCCCGAGACATGGGCCGCAAACTCGTGCGTAGCCAGATTATTCCCAATAATTTTGGCCACGAGGTGCTCACCGACTTCCCCCTCGCCGAGTTCTTTGATGGCGGCGCGTGCAATGTGGATGGCTTCGAAGTCGAGTAATAGATTGCGTCGTCTATGAGATGGCACGTCGTTTATTATCGCCTATCTAAGGCATGATAGTTGCATGCCCCTCCGTTTTAGGTCGCTTTGCTCCACCATATGTACGTTCGCTTTGTTGACCGCATGTTCGACAAACGCTACTGCCCCAGTGGAAAACCTTACTGTCGAAGTCGTTTCCGAACACTCTTTTGATGAAAAGTACTTCACTCAGGGACTCGAAGTTGCTGGCGATAAACTTCTTATCGGCACCGGCCTGGAGGGCCACAGTCAGATCCTGTACCGCACCATGGACGGCACAGAAAAGCAGGTTACCAACCTCGATCCCGAACTCTTTGGCGAGGGAGTAACGCGCACCAACAACGCCGTGTGGCAGCTCACGTGGCGGCATGGAACGGCCATAAAACGGGACGTCGAAACGCTCGAAGAGATCGGACGGGCATCCTATTCCGGCGAGGGTTGGGGCATATGCGCGTTCGAAGACCGCCTCGTTATGTCGGACGGAACCTCACAGCTCCGCGAGCTCGACCCGGACACCTTCGTCGAGCTACACCGCATGCAAGTCACACACAATGGCGAACCCATCGACAGCATTAACGAACTCGAATGCGTTGACGATTCCATTTACGCTAACCGGTTCCTCACCGACGAAATTGTGCGTATCGACGCCGCGACCGGCAACGTCACCGCAACCATCGACGCCGCCGGACTCGATAGCGGCGCACAGAAAGATCGCAATAATGTTCTGAACGGCATCGCGCATATCCCTGGAACCGACCGTTTCTACATCACCGGAAAACGTTGGCCAAAACTCTTTGAAGTACGTTTCCGCGCCGCAGATTAGACTCTCAAACATGGCTACGAAACAGAACCGCGCAAACCTACGGCAATTCTTGATTCTCATCGTCGCAGTTGTCCTTGTTGTAGCGGCTTCTATTGGTTTTCAACAATGGTGGAACAGCCGACCTGGTACCGAACCGCGTGACGTAACGATCACGGCGTCGTCAGGCGGCGAAGAAATTATCGTTTCCCCTTATAGTGTGTGCGAACTGGGCACAACCTGCGAAGGCAACGATGTGCCCGAAATCAAGGCCGCAGACACCCTGAAACTCAGCCTCCCCCGCGACATTTATGACCACGACTGGCGGCTACTGAAAATCTACGATAATCCCGAGGCTAACCAGGAAGAATTCTATTCCGGGCACCAAAAAACCGAAGTAGAAATTGGGACAAAAACCGACGCGGGCGCAAAACTCACCGTGGTGGAGGTTACCACCGCGCTGATCGGCCACAACAACGACGGCGAAGAATCCCCTTATACAGTTGTTTGGTCAATCAAACTCAATAGCTAATAAAGAAAGGGCCGCCACCGATAAGGTGACAGCCCACCTGAGGAGCCGTTAACGCGGGGAATGGTCTTAAGAATCTAACTCTTTTGCTACTGCGCGCAAGATCTCCGCTACTTGACGCCCCGCCTTGCGGTCCGGGAATCGGCCAGCGCGCAGATCAGGCTGCACTTTCTGCTCTAAAATAGTAACTAAATCTAATATCATTCCGTGAAGCTGCTCTGGCTTGTACTTATGCTGCGGCTTCCGAGCCACACGGGGCTGCTCCAACACCTTGACCCGCAATGCCTGGGGCCCTTTGCGCCCAGCAGCAAAATCAAACTCGATACGCTGACCAGGATGTAGCTCCTCAACCCCTTCGGGAAGAACTTGCTTACTCACGTAGCAATCGTCCGCACCCGGGTTTGTTACGAAGCCAAATCCACGCTCAGCGCTATACCACTTCACTTTTCCGATCGGCATACCGTGCTCACCGCTTCCCAAATAATTCATTCAAGACGGCATACAACCGCCAGGCATAACGACCCTCCCACCGAAAAGGAAGGCAGACAGCTAACTATACCTGCCTCTACAACACTTCGGGGGCCCACAAAATTTCGGCGACATCGCGATGGTTTTGCTCACACATTAATCAACGTCACACAATTTATTTCTGTAACGAGTGACCTGCGCTTATAGGTCACGAAATGAAAAACAGCAGACCTTTTTTGACGTTTCGCGTGACACATTCGTTATAAAGCGCTACGGTCTATGGCAGGCACAGCGATATGCCACAGCATCGGGTCCTTCCCGCCAAACCCTGTCTGGGGACCCAAGGCAGTATATCGCGCAGTACGTGCTTTCACATAAGACTGACAATTTCATTGCAGACAGGGCGTGGGGAACCCACTTTTGGCAACTTGTCCGGAAAGTTGCCTTGGGGTGAAGCCACACCACATAGGTGGCCGGGCGCTTGCCTTCTCAGCCCGAACCCGACAGCTAACCCCGCAGGCGGAACAACGAGAGGATTTTGATCTAATGGCCCGACATGCAGCCCGCACTATGCACCCGTTTGCCAAGCTTGCGGCAACCACCGCAGCATTTGGCACCGCTGCCACACTCATGGCACCGCCAGCTGCCGCTGCTCCAGATTCCGACTGGGACCGCCTCGCACAATGCGAATCTGGCGGGAACTGGGCAATCAACACTGGAAATGGCTACCACGGAGGCCTCCAGTTCTCCCCATCCACTTGGAACGCCTATGGCGGCCAGCAATATGCCGCATTCGCCTTCCAAGCTTCCCGCGAACAGCAAATCGCTGTCGCTGAAAAGGTACTCGCAGGACAAGGCTGGGGCGCTTGGCCATCCTGCTCTTCCCGCCTGGGCTTGAGCGCTGGCCCAACTCCCCGTGATCACGTTGGTGCTGCCGCAGCACCAGTAGCTGCCGCTCCAGCTGTCCACGCAGATCCAGTTGCCCAATTCATGGCCAACCCAACGAAGGCTATCTATGAAGCCATTAAGCAATCCTTGAACAATGCAGGTATCCCAGTTCCTCCTGCCATTGAGGATGCTTATCGAGCTCACTTCGGATAGTTCCCGCCACCCCCTTTATGGGGTGTTGAACAAACTTGCTTCAGTGCCGCTTTTTCCGAAAGGAAGGCGGCACTTTCGCATTCTGCATAACCCCTCCACGCAGCCTATACGTCGCACACAAACGCAATTTATACAACGCGGTTTGCAAGCTTCTTCACATTCTTGTTAATGATTCGATGCTGAGATTTTCGCCTGATATCGCCAAAGTGTGACAAGTTGGCGAAGATCATGTGTAATGTCTCACAACGTCACCTAAGGGTGATGCAGCTTTCAAATCTCGTGAGCGTTCGAAGGGCGCTCCCCAAACAGCCTGCCGAGAGAGGTAGACATGACTGACCCCACACGTGCCAAGCACGTACCCACCCCAGAGGAATTCCTCGAGGTCTCAGTGAGTAGTGAATTTGCCGAACTTCGTAGCACTTTCCGCCGCTTTGCATTCCCTATGAGCGTGGCGTTCCTTGCGTGGTACCTCGGGTACATCATTACGGCAACCTTCGCCGTTGACTTTGTCCAGCAACCCGTCTGGGGTGCCATCAATGTCGGCATGGTCCTTGGGCTTGCACAATTCGCAACCGCCGGCCTTGTCACATGGGCCTATGTGCGCTTTGCCGATAACAAGCTCGATCCAGCAACAGCTGCAATCCGCGACAAGATGGAGTCTCCACGATGAACCTCTCAACCCAAACACTAGCTTCGGCGAAAGCATCGGTTGAAACCGGCAACCCAATCCTCAATATCGCCATCTTCGTCATCTTTATTGTGGCGACTATGACCATCGTTGTCCGCGCTACTCGCCAAACCTCGCAAAAAGGTTCTGACTTCTACACCGGCGGTGGCTCCTTCAACGGCTGGCAGAACGGCCTTGCCATCTCGGGTGACTACCTTTCCGCCGCAGCATTCTTGGGTGTTACGGGCGCTATCGCCCTGTACGGCTACGACGGCTTCCTATATTCCGTTGGCTTCCTGATCGCTCTCCTGGTCGCGCTCGTGCTCGTTGCAGAGCCACTACGCAATACCGGTAAGTTCACCATGGCCGACGTGCTCTCCTTCCGCTTGAAGCAGCGCCCTGTGCGTACTGCAGCCGCGATCTCCACACTGACCATTTCCCTGTTCTACCTGATTGCCCAAATGGCTGGCGCCGGTGGCCTCGTGGCCCTGCTGCTCGGTATCTCCGGTAAGGGCGCCCAGGCTGCGGTTGTGGCAATCGTTGGTGTGCTGATGATCGCCTATGTTCTGATCGGCGGCATGAAGGGCACCACCTACGTTCAGATGATTAAGGCTGTTCTGCTTGTTGGTGGCTCGCTGGTGATTTCCCTGCTCGCATTCTGGGCAATCGGTGGTGGTTTCAACGCTGTGCTCGAAGCAGCCGTTGCTAATCACCCGAAAGGTGATGCGGTACTGAACCCAGGTTTGAAGTACGGCAAGAGCACCCTGACCAAGTTGGACTTCATCTCCCTCGGCATGGCTCTGGTATTTGGTACCTCCGGTCTCCCGCACGTGTTGATGCGTTTCTACACCGTGCCTACCGCCCGTGAAGCTCGCCGCTCCGTCACCTGGACAATCGCGATCGTTGCCCTGTTCTTCCTCCTCACCGTTGTGATGGGTTACGCCGCAGCAGCACTCGTTGGTCCGGAACAGATCCAAGCCGCCCCAGGTGGCGTGAACTCCGCGGTACTCCTGCTGTCCTCCAAGGTCGGTGGCACCATCTTCATGGCTTGTATTTCTGCCATCGCGTTCGCCACCATCCTCGCGGTGGTCGCGGGTCTGGCAATTACCGCCTCCGCGTCTGTTGCCCACGACCTCTACAACTCCGTGTTCCGCAACGGCCAGGCAACTGAGGAAGAGCAAGTTCGGGTGTCCCGCATGACTGTGGTGATCATCGGTATCCTCGCCATCGTGCTCGGCATCGGCGCCATGGGCCAAAACATCGCCTTCCTGGTGGCACTTGCGTTCGGTATCGCCGCATCCGCGAACCTGCCGACCATCCTCTTCTCCCTCTACTGGAAGAAGTTCAACACCACCGGCGCGCTGTTCTCCATCTACGGCGGTCTGCTCACCTCGATCATCCTGATCTTCTTCTCCCCGGCAGTTTCCGGCGCAGAAACCTCCATGGTTCCAAGTGCCGACTGGGCATGGTTCCCGCTGACCAACCCATCCATCATTGCGATCCCGGCTGGCTTTATCCTCGGCATTATCGGCACCATGATTGGCAAGCCCGATAACTTCGACGAGAAGGCTGCCGAAATGGAAGTCCGTTCCCTCACCGGCGTTGGTGTGGAGAAGGCTGTATCCCACTAAATATCGCACCACCTCAAGGCCATGTGCTCGCGGTTTCCGCAGGTACATGGCCTTCGGGCTGTTCAACCCAGTGCACACATGCAGCGGTGGGCCGATTACGGCGTTGCGCAGCTGGGGCGACGGCTGCGAGTTAATGATACTCCCATACCCAATGTCGCTTTTTGCACCATGTTGTGCCCAATTGGTGTATTTGGCGACAAAATTT